>JBCCOR010000117.1:0-10274 GCA_039025295.1 Acidobacteriota bacterium | reverse complement strand
TTGCGGAGGCGCTCTTCGACAGCGAGGACAGCCTTGTGCGCCTCGACATGAGCGAGTACATGGAGAAGCACAGCGTCTCGCGCCTGGTCGGCGCGCCGCCGGGCTACGTCGGCTACGAGGAGGGCGGCCAGCTGACCGAGGCGGTGCGGCGACGACCCTACAGCGTGGTGCTCTTCGACGAGATCGAGAAAGCGCATCGCGACGTGTTCAACGTCCTGCTGCAGATTCTCGACGACGGCCGCGCCACCGATTCACAGGGACGCACAGTCGACTTCAAGAACACCGTGCTGATCCTGACCTCGAACATCGGCTCGCCGCATCTGCTCGAGGGCGTCACCGACGACGGCGAGATCCGCGACGGCGCGCGCCGCGCGGTCGAGGACGAACTGCGCCGACATTTCCGGCCCGAGTTCCTCAACCGCATCGACGACATCGTGCTGTTCACACCGCTGCGCCGCGACGAGATCGAGCGCATCGTCGATCTGCTCACAGTCGGCCTGCGCGAGCGGCTGGCGGCGCGCGGGGTCGCGCTCGAGATGTCGGACGCCGCGCGCGCGTTCGTCGCCCGCGCGGGCTACGACCCGGTCTACGGCGCGCGTCCGCTCAAGCGCTTCCTGCAGCGCCGGCTCGAAACGCAGATCGGCCGCGCGCTGATCGCGGGCCAGATCGACGACGGCGGCCGGATCCAGGTCGATCTCGACGAGACCAGCGACGAACCGCAGCTCACGGTCGATCTGCTGCCGGCCGACGCCGCATCGAGCGCCGCCGCCGACGCCGCGGCGCCCAGCACCGCTTCGACATCCGGCTGATCGCAGCCGAAGGCGCGCAAAGCGCCAGAAAGTCAACTTTTCCAGGACGGGATTTTTTCCCGTCCTTTTTTCTTGCCGCGCGCATCCGCTGTCGTCTTTCGCCGGAACCATCGCCCCCAAACCACGCCACGGGGCGGACTTGCGATGGACCCGGGCACCTTGTGCCACATGGCACATGGTTTGCTGCTTGCTGAAAGACATCGCAATCATTCTTTTCGGGATCGGGTCGCCGCGCGGCAGCCCGATCTCGACCCCGCGATTCATCCGGCCCGCGACGCGACCGCTTCGGCGCGCTGTGGCGCCGCATGCAAAAAAACACAACGCCGGGCATCCGACGCGGTGCACGGCCCACGATATTCGCCCTAAGGAGAGACCTCACCATGTTTGTAGACGGAAACGGCGGCGGCTCCAGCGCGCCCCGAGACGACGATCGCGACGTCGCCAACGACGACGCCCGCAGCGACGAGAGCCGCGACGACACCCGCGCTTCGTCGGACGACGACGACGGCCGAGCCGACAGCCGCAGCGACGGAGCGGACGGCGATCGCGACGACACGCGCATCGGCCGAGACGACGACGCGCGGTCGTCGGACGACGACGATGACGACGACGCGTCGTCGGCGCGGCCCGCGCGCGACGAATTCATCGACGCGTCGGGCGACGATCTCTTCGCCGGCGCGTCCAGCCGCCACGACAGCGGCAGCGACAGCGACGACACCAGCAACAGCGATCTCGCGACCCGCGGCGACGCCCAGCGTGATGAAGCCGATAGCGCGCCCCCTGCCGACGGCGACGCGACTGGCAGCGACGACAGCGCGGAAGCCAGCGACGCGGACGCCAGCGAACGAGAGACCCGCAGCGCGGAAGCCGACGACGCGGAAGCCCCAAGCAGCGACGCCTCAACGACGCTCGATCCCGACGTCGTCGAAGCGCTGGACGCGCGCGTGCTCGGCGATGTCCATCTCGATGCGGCCGCGCGCAGGTTCGCAGACCGGCTGGACGACGCCGGCCCGATCGACGAGCCGGACGCCGACAGCGAGCGCGCGGCGACGATGGCCCACGTGCTCGACGAAGGCGACGCCAACCGAGTCGCCGACCTGCTCAGCCCTACGCATGAGGACGACCACGACGTGGTCGCTTCGGCGCTCCGCGACGGCTACGCGCAGCTGGCGCAGACCGAAGGCCCCGACGACGCGCGCGCGACGATCGAGGCCGTGTTGGCGCCGGAGAACTTCGGCGCTCCTTCCTCGCCCGAGGGCGCCATCTACCAGCCGGACGCAGCGCTCGCCATGGGCGACCCGCGCAACATCGCCCAGCTGGTCGCCGACAGCGGCAGCGCCTCGCTGCAGCAGGTGGCGGCCCTGAGCCTTGCCGAAAGCGCCCAGAGCGCGACGGCGGCGACGGCGAACGACGACGACCGCGCGGTCGATTCGGCGCAGTTTGCCGACGCGGCGCTCCTCTCCGCGGCCGGCGATTCGCGCGTCGCCGCGGGCCTCGTGAGCACCGGTCAGCTCGATGCGTCGCTGCTCGACGCAGCCTCTCCCGAGGCGGCGGCGACGCTGCTCGACGCACTCAACGCGCATCAGGAGGAGAGCACGTTCTTCGCGACGCAGCCCGACGGCACGGTCGAGCGCGCGTGGACCTACACCGGCGATCTCGACGCCATGGACGACATCTTCAGCGCCGCCGCCGAGGCGACGAACGACAACCGCGACGCGGCGCTCGACGGCGCGCTCGAGACCTACGCGGTGAGCAACGCGCACCGCAGCGACGTCGCCCGCGAGGCGCTCGTCGACGATCTGCTCGCCGGCGGCGTCGACGCCAGCGCCGACGCCCTGGGGCACTACCTGACCGGCGGCGACGCGCCGACGCTCGGCACCAGCGACGCCGCCGGCCAGCTGATGGCCGACCTCGTCCATCGCGGCTCAGAAGCGGAATTCGACGCCGTCGTCGACCTGATCAGCGTGGCGAGCCACCGCGGCCCGGAGGATCGAACGGGCCTCCACCAGGCGACCGCCAGCGCGCTGGGATCGGCCTACGACCAGGCGCTGATCGACAGCGACCAGGCCGTCGCCCTCGTGACGCATCCGATCAGCTACGACGGTTATACCGAAACTGACATCACGCAGCGCGCGCATCTGATCGGCGCGTCTGGCTCATCGGCGCTGCAGCAGGACGCCAGCGCGACGCTGCACGATCGGTGGCGCGATACGGGCACGCCCGAGCTGGCCTACGCCGCGGCCCACGCGGCCGGGGATCACTTCGAGGCGGTCAGCAATCTGGTGCAGCGCAATCCAGGAACACTGAGCGCGTTGATCGACACGCTTTCGCCAGAGCGCCTGATTGAAAACATGGGAGCCTCCGATGCGATTGAGGTCAGGCCCGACAATCTCAATGCGCTCGGCAATCTCTTCGAGACCCTCGCTGTTGCGCCGGCGTCACCCGACACCGACGCGCTTCCCGTCGGCAACCAGGCGTTTCTCGAAGCGCTCGATCATCTCTCGGGCACGAAGCACTACGATCAGTCGCTGCGTGACGGGATGGGCGCGTACCTCGCCGAGCACAGATCGACCGTGCTCGAACCACTCGGTAACACGATGCGTGATCAGAGCACGAGCGGACTTGAGAAACGCCTCGCCCGGCAGCGCATGCTCAATCTGAGCAGTGGTTTGGCCTACGGCGAGACGGAGTACGCCGAAGCCGTCGTCACGGTGCTCAGCGAACGCACCCTCGCGCTGAAGGAAGAATTCGAGGCAAGTGGCTGGAGCGATGATCAAGTCGCCTTGGAGCTCGGCTTTGTCGTCGGTGGTTTCGTGAGTGGGCGTGTCATGAATCGCGCCTACAGCGACACAGCGGCGACCAACGAGACGCTGGCAACATTTGGCATCCTGCTGGCAAAGAACGGCGGCATGGAGGCTGCCCAGCGACTCGTCGGTGAGATTCCTGTTGTCGGTGGAGTGCTCGATGGAATCATCGACATGACGGCCAGTGTTCTGCTCGACGGGCTCGAAGACTGGACGAACCAGGAGTTCGAGGCCGGCCGCCTGTCTGCTGAAGACGCTGCGATTGCGGAAGACCTCCATCTCGCACAGGCCAATATCGACCTTGCAAGACACGGCATCCCGTCCGACGCCGACGCGACCATCACCGACCTTATCGACGAACAAATCGACGAGATGTTGCGCTTGGCTGGGAGCGAGATTCCATCCGGCCATCCCAACCGGGACGAGCTGGACCGCCTGATCGGCGACATTGACGCAAGCGGGCACTGAACATCTCGCTGCAGCACACAAGGCGCAAAATACGCCTTTCTCAGGACGGGAACTTTTCCCGTCCTTTTTGTTTTCGACGCGCGACAACCGCCCTCGACCGGCGAAATCAGCATCCCCAAACCGCGCCGATCAGGCGAGTTGCCCGAGCGACGGCCACCGCCGAGCGGGTGGCACCGGCTTTGCTGCTACTGCATAGCATCGAAACAGCTTGCGTCGCGACCGCGCTGCCCTTCGAGGCAGCGCGGCCGAGGCCCAGCGATCGCGCTTCGCAACGTCGTCCCCGCCGACGGCGGATTGCAGCGCCGCATCTGCGCCCTTCACGTGTCGGCCACCCTGGCCGCGCGCCGACTCCATATTCGACGTTTTCGCCCTCAGGAGATCCACAGACCATGAGTCATATCGACGGCCACGATACAAGCCACACCGACTACCAGGACTACAGCCAGGACGAACCCCATCTCGAGCTGACCGAAACGCCGACCCCGCCTCCGCCGACGGTGGAAGCCACGCCTGGCGCGGCGGTGACGCCCGGGGCGCCGGTCGTCACACCCGACGCCGTCGCAACCCCGTTCACCGACGAATTCGTCGAGGCCGACGCCGACAGCCTGTTCGCAGACAGCGCCGCGAACGACGTCCAGCCCACCGATGCAACCGTCGAAGCCTACGCCGACGCGCTGACCAGCGAGAGCAGCATGGAAAGCAAGCTCGACGTGCTGAACGAGCTGCTCACCGCCGATCCGTCGCCGCTCGGCGAGAACGGCGGCGCCGAGCTGATGGCGGCCATCGTCACCGGCGGCCCCGAAGGCGATCTGCGGGGCGCGTCGGGGCTGCTCGGCGCGATCGGCAACATCGGCCCCCAGGGCATGGCCGACATCACCGGCAACCCCGAGGCGTATCAGGCCGTGGCCGACGCGCTGGGGGCCGCCTACGACCAGGGCTTGATCAGCGACGATCAGGTTGCCGATCTGCTGATGACGCCCTCCGAAGGTCTCGGCTTCGCCTTCGGCATGGACGGTGCCGAAATCACCAACACCGCGCAGCTGATCGGTGCCTCGGGCTCACCGGACCTGCAGCAGGCCACCTCCGAGGCACTGCTCGACCGCTGGACCGAGAGCGGCGATCCCGCCCTCGCCTACGCCGCCGCGCACGCCGCCGGCGACAACGTGCAGGCGATCGAGAACCTGCTGCAGCGGGCCGACGAGGCGGGCGAGCTGAGCAACCTGATCGACACGCTCGCTCCCGAGCGTCTGATGGGCACGTACTACGGCGATGGCACCGTGCACGCCAGCACCGAGAACCTCGGCGTGCTGGGCGATCTCTTCGGCGCCCTGGCAGACGCCCCGCCGTCGGACATCGGCAATCAGGCCTTCCTCGAGGCGCTCGACCACGTGTCGGGCTTCGACGGCCGCGACAGCCTGCTGCGCGAAGGCATGGGCGCCTACTTCGCCCAGCACGGCGCCGCCGCGCTCGAATCGCTGGGCGGCGTGATCGCCGATCAAGACTCGGGCGCGCAGGCCAACGCACAGGCCCGCCAGCGCATGACCAACCTGAGCAGCGCGATGATGTTCGGCGACCACAGCCACGCCGACGCGGCGCGGACGATCTTCACCGATCGCGTCGTCGAACTCAACGACGCCCTGGAAGCGAGCAGCTGGCAGGACGATCAGCTCGCTTCGGAGCTCGGCTTCGTCGTCGGCGGCGTGGCCGCCGGACGGGTCATGAGCCGCGCCTACAGCGATACCGCCGAAGCGGACAACACCCTGGCGACGTTCGCGATCGAGCTCGCGAAGAATGGGGCCATGGAGGCGAGCCAGCTGGTGATCGGCGAGATCCCGATCGCCGGCACCCTGATCAACGCGACCATCGACACCGCCGCCGGTCAGCTGCAGGACGGTCTCGACGACTGGGTGAACGAGGAGTTCGCCGCCGGCCGCATCTCCGATCGAGACGTCGCCGTCGAAGCCGACGTTCAGCTCGTCTACGGCATCATGGACGCAGCGCTCGACGGCGTGCCGTCGAATGCGGACAACGGCATCACCGGACTGGTCGACGAGCAGATCGACGAGATGCTGACCTTCGTCGACGGTCAGATTCCGTCGGATCATCCGAACCGCGACGCGCTCGATCGCCTGATCAGCCGCATCGGCGCCGGTGGCGCCTGACCTGCGATTCACTCCGCCAGAGCGGGAAGTTTTCCCGCCCTGTCTTCCATCTCATGCCGCACACCCCGACATCGAATCCCGTAACCCGCTCCGTAACAGGAGTTGACCCTTCGCAGCGGCGCGGCACGAAGCTTGCTTATACTCTTGATTGTTCCTATCTCTTTTGCCCACCGTTTCGCCCGTGGGCTTGTCAACATAATCGTGTGACGGTGCAGGCTGCTTCGCTCAGCCGAGACCGCGCTTCCCTTACGCGCTAGTCAGGAGTAGACGACCCATGAAGGTAGACCATCAACGCGACCACAGCGTCGAGCGCAACGACGATGGACATCATCGTCACGTGCGGGGTGACGACGGCGGCCATCATCACGTGCACGGCCAGCCCCGCACCGACAGCATCCACGGCGGTGATTTCGACGACGATCGATTCGAGTCGGCGGGCACCTGGTCGATCCCCAACGGCAGCGTCTACCCCGATGCGGTGACGTCGACCGACGTCTCGCTGCGCGAAGAGGGCCATCACGACCAGCGCCCCTTCGAAGAGCGCATCTACTTCGTGCCGTCCGAGCTGCGCAACGATGGGAACGATCTGAGCCACGGCGCCGCCGACGATCCGTCGCAGTGGGGCGACGGCAAAGTGGGCGGCGGCCATCATCACGGCGACGGCTCCGGCACGCACAAGGTCGGCGATGGCAATGACAAGCACAAGGCCGGCGACGGTTCCGGTACGCACGACGTCGGCGACCACAGCGGCGCCCACAACGCCGGCGACGACAGCGGGAGCTTCGACGCCGATGCGTTCGCTGCCGACCTCATGCTGGCGCTCGAGTCGGGCGCGAACAGCTCGACCACCGGCGTCTCCGATCCGTGGAGCGACGCGTCGTACAACGAGTCGATCCAGACGACGTACGACGAAGACTGGTCGCAGCAGCAGCAGGATCAGGATCAGAAAGATCGCAAGGACTTCCGACTGCGCCGCAAGGAGACGGAGGCGGTCACGGAGGACGTCAGCACCGAAACCAACCGCAAGAACCAGAGCGACCGCATCGAGACCGAGGTCTACATGGAATCCGAGTTCGACACCTCGGCGTCGACCGAGGAAGATGCCGACGTCGAACTCGCGCGCCCCGAGCCGGTCGTGCAGCTCGACGATCTCGAAACCGACATCGAGACCAGCGGCGAACGCGTCGACGTGCGCAGCGGTCAAACCACCGAATCTCGCCTGACCCAGGAGATGCCCACCACGGACGCGAGCACCGCGCCGGCGGCGCACGTCTAGCGCGGGCGACCGCCTGATGGGCATCCTCGACGAGCCGTCCCGACCGCAGGAGTAACCTTATGGCCAACCCACAGCATCGCATCGACTCCTCAGCCGCCGCTCTTTCCTGCGCATCGGCCCGCTCGTCCAACCGTTTCACGTTTCATTTGCCCGGTACATGGCGGTCCGTCCGCGGATCGCATCTTGATCAGAAGCACACGACATCCGCGTGAGCACCACGCACAGACGCGCCGCGTCCGCGCCGGATCCCTGAGGATTCTGCGCAACGCGGCGGCCCGCAGCGACGCGTCGCCCCCGCGCACGCCCGCGCGAGCACCACAATATGAAGGAGAAACGCCATGAGCGTTGACCATACAAATGCCAGCCTTTTCCCCCCGGGCGGCGGCTATCCGCCGGCCGAGGCCGAAAGCCCCGAATCGACCCAAGACCCCGGCGCCGCCGACGCTCAGGGCGACGATCTCCAGGTGTTCGTCAACGGCGAACCGCTCGAGGTCAATCCCGACGACAGCAACAACGCGTCAGGCGGCCAGTCGGACAATCCGGACGGCGAGGAAGACGTCTTCGTCACCCAGTCGACCGGCCTGTTCGGCACCGACGGCATGACCACGGCCGACGACGACGGCACCACCGTCGACTTCGCCACGCTCGAAGCCACCACCACGGCGGCCGGCGCGGACGAATCGGTAGATTCGGGCACCGAGTCCGACCCGACCAACCACGCCCTGAACATCGCGCATCAGCTGCACGGCAGCGACGAGATGCCCGCCGACGTCACGCCCAGCGACAGCACGGTGGCTCCCACCGGCACCGATGCGGCATCCGGCACGCCGGGCGTCGACGACGCCATCCCCAACGCGGTACCGGGCCTCGCCACCCACGACGACAGCGCCCAGATCGGCGACGTGCGCGATCCGGCCACGCCGGCCGAAATCGCCGACTTCGTGCAGACCCACGTGCTCGGCCAGGGCGACGATCCGGCCGCAGCCGCCGAAGCGCTGGTCGAGGCGCTCAAGCACGAGAGCAGCCTCGGCCTGCTGAGCGACGAGCAGATCGCCGATCTGGCGGGCCATCTCTTCGCCGACGGCGCGATCGACACCGCCGCCGCCATCCTGCAGCACGCCGCCGAGCAGCTGCCGCGCGCCGATCAGGAGCTCATCGCCAAGGCCGTCGCCGGCGCGCTCGCCGGCCAGCCGGGCAGCGAGGTCGCCGGCCTGATGCGCGATCTACTCGGCGATTCGGCCAACCCGATTCCGCTCGCCAAGCTGATCGCGCGCAGCGACGACGAAACCGTCATGCGCATCGCCGCCGAGCAGCTGCTCAGCGCGGCCGACACCAGCAGCGGCAACCGGTCGACCCGTCAGCTCGCCGCCGCCTTCGAGCTCGCCGCGCGCAAGCCCGCGGTGGCGATGGAGCTGCTGCGCCGCGGCCATCTCACTCCGGAACGCTTCGCCGAGCTCGCCCCCGACGCCCTGGCGGCGTCGGAGAACCTCGCCGGACTGGCGGGCGAGAACACCCTCGCCAACCTGCTCGACGCGCTCAACGCCTACCAGAGCGAGGCCGAGGTGATCCTCCCCAACGAGGAGGGCACCGGCGTCGTGCGCCGCAGCGATCTCGACGCGCTCGATCTCAGCCAGCTCGACGAGACCTACGCCCAGCTGCAGGCGGTCGCCGGCGACGATTCCGAGCTCGCCGACGCGCTCCAGACCTTCGAGCTGCAGAACCTCTACCGCAGTCCGGCGATCCACGAGCGCTTCGTCGAACGCCTGACCGACGGCGAGACCCCGGCCGCCGAGCGCGCCCAGCTGCTCGCCGAGGCAATCGCCAGCGATCCGCCGTACCTGACGCCCGACGAAGCCGCCGGCCTCGCCGCCGACGTTCTCAAGGGCGGCAGCGCGGGCGACGTCACCAGCGCGGTCGAGCTGCTGTCGCACATGGGCGCGTTCACCCAGGCCGAGCTGGCGGCGTCGAACCTCACCCGGTCCGATCAGGACGCTTTCGCCCAGGCGATCGGCCAGGCCTTCGACCAGAACCTGCTCGAGGGCAGCGACATCGGCGGCCTGATCGCCGCCGCCCACGGGGTCAACGCAGCCGCCACGCAGCTCGGCGAAACGCCGCCGATCGACAGCATGGCGCTGGCCAATCTGGTCGGCCGCAGCGAATCGCTCACGCTGCAGAACACCACCACCGATCTGCTGCTCGACGCCTGGCAGACCCTCGAAACCGGCGAAGCCCACGGCATCTGGCAGCCCGGCCAGCTCGACGAAACGGCGGTCATGCCGGCGCTCTTCGCCGCCGCGCGGGTCGGCGCATCGAGCCCCGAAACGGCGCAGCATCTGCTCGATCGCCTCGGCGATCCCGCCACGATCCGCGACTTCGCCAGCACCGTCACGCCGGCCATGGCCGACACGACGACCTTCTTCGGCCGCGACGATCTCGCCGCCAACAGCGGCCGCTCGGCCCTCGGCGACCTGATCGAGATGGTCGCTCAGCGCCCGGCCAGCGCGGCCAGCGACGCCCTCGTGATGGAGGCGATGGGCCAGGCCGACACGATGAACCTGCGCGATCAGCCACTGCGCGACGGCATCAACGGCTATCTCGAGCAGCACGGCAACCGCCTCCTGCGTCAGCTCGGCCAGCTCGCGCGCAACAAAGTCACGCCCGACTCCGCCGAGCGCTTCACCTACAACCGCGAGCTGACCTACTCGCGCGAGTGGGGTTTGCGCGGGTCTTGTAGACCTCGACAAGCAAGATCTCG
>JBCCOR010000116.1:0-10353 GCA_039025295.1 Acidobacteriota bacterium | reverse complement strand
GCACCATCGCGGGCAGCAGGGTGAGGGCCGCGTGCAGCACCACCCGCGGATAGATCACCCGCGTCGCCTCGGCGAGCAGCGCGCTGCCGCCGCTGAGGAAATCGCGCATCGGCAGCGCGAACGCGAGCAGCGAGAGATAGGCGATCACCGTCGCCGCGCGGCCGGCCCCGCGCGGCAAAGCGACCACGCGCGCGATGGCGACGAGCGCGTGTACGAGCAGCGGGAAGCTGGCCAGCCACGCGCCGGCGCGGACGACGTCGAGCGCGACCAGCAGGCCCAGGCCGACGCCCGCCGTCGGCAACTGATCGACGCCGCCGACCAGCATCTGAATCAGGTGATCGACCAGCGTCAGGGCGTACCACGCCGCGAGCGCGATGAAGAGCATGCGCACCGGCCGGTTGTCGGGCAGCACGCTCGGGCGCTGCACCAGCGCCCGGGCCAGGAAGCCGTAGAGCAGCGCGCCGACGAAAAAGGTCAGCAGCTCGACGTAGAGGCACAGTTCGACCAGCACGCGCGCAGTCTACCGCCGGCTGCCTCACGAGCGAGGCACTGTCTCGTCGCGCGCCTGCTTCTCCGGCGAGGCACCTGTGCCTCGCAAGCCGGTCATCACGCCAGCAAATACGGTTATCAAGCGACTTACGGATCATCCTCCGGCGCGCAGGATCTGGCACGAACCTTGGATTTACCGATGTGCAACAACCACGGAGAGTTCCACCATGTCTGCCATCCCCCACGCTGTTCCGCCTCGCCCGCCCCGCGCATCTGACGACGCATCCGCCTTCGCGCCCAGCAGCGGCGTGTCGTGGATGCTCGCCATCGGCGGCCTGATCGCCGCCGTCTGCGTCGTCCGCCTGACCGCCGCGCACTGGAGCGTCCTCACCGGGCCGATCAAGGCGCTGGTGCTGATCGCCGGCGCGCTCGCGATCGCCGGCGCCGGCGCGGCCGCGCGCCGTCTGCGCATCGTCCGCACCGCCGACGCCCTCGACGGCCTCTTCGTCGCGCTCGTGCCGCTGCTGGCCTGGGGCGCGGCCTACCGCGATCTGCTCGGCCAGACCGGCGGACCACTGGTCGTCGTCCTCGGCTTCGGCGCCCTCCTCGACGCCTGCCGGCGCCTGCTGCGACGGCGCACGGGCTACGCCGGACGCGCCTACCCGATCGCGCTGGGCACGCTGCTGCTGGCGACCCTCGGCCTGCCGAGCCTGCTCGGCGCCGCGGCCGCGGCCGGCGGCGTGACCGCGGCCGCCTGGGCGCATCTCGCCGCGGCGATCGCGCTCGGCGGCGTGCTCGCCGTCGGCTGCCGGCGGATCAACGGCCATTTCTTCCACCGCGACCGCATCGCCGAGGCCGCGCGTCCGCTGGCGCTGCTGCCGTTCGCGCTGCTGATCGGCGCCTACGCGCTGGCGCTGACCACCGCCGCGACCCTCGCCGGCCTGCCGATCGCGAGCCTGGCGCTGGTGATCGCGTGCGTCGGCCACGTGCTGCTCGACGTCGGCCACGACTACGTGCGCGCGCTGCAGCGGATCGGCCAGCTCGACGCCGACGCGGCCTGGCCGACGCGCAGCCGCGCGCTGCTCGCGGCGGGCGCGGTCGCGATGACGATCGGCTTCGCCGTCAGCTGGCTGGGCATCAGCACCGCCGCCCTCGCCCAGCCGACGGCGCTGGCGCAGGTCGCGATCCTCGCCCTGGCGGGTCATCGCTTGCTGATCCGGGTCGCCGATCGTCCGGTCGGCGCGGGCGTTGCCTGGGCCTACGGCGCGGCGCTCTCGGCCTTCGGCCTCGCCGCCTATCTGCTGCCGCTCGCCGTGCCGGCGACGTGGCGCCTGGCCGCGCGCATGCAGATGGCCGACGCGTTCGGCCTGAGCCACCACGACACCGCCATCAGCGGCCTGGCGGTACTGATCGTCGCCGGCGTGCTGGTGCTGCTGGCGTCCGTCTTCGAGCGCTTCACGCTGCGGCGCGCGCTGTCGCCCCGCGAGCGCGCGGCCCACGCGTGGATCGTCGCCGCGCTCACCCTGATCGCCGTGCCGATGGTCGCGGGCAATGCGGCGTTCGTCCAGATGACGCTGGGACTCGCGATCGTCGCGCTGATGCTGGCGACGACCCTGCGGCTGCGCCACACCGCGCCGCTGCTGGTCGCCCACGCCGGCGCGCTGGTGACGGCCACGTCGCTGCCGCTCGACGTTCCGTTCGGCCACGCGGACGAAGCCGTGATGCTCGGCGCGGTCAACCTGCTGGTCGCCGTGCTGGCGGTCGCGCTGCGCAAGCGGCTGGATCACCTCGTGCCGAACGCCAGTCGACGCCTGGCGCAGGCGGTCGGCTGGACCTCGCTGATGGTGACGCCGTTCATGCTGTTCGTCAGCCACGATCTCCACAGCGCGATCGGCCTCATCGGGCTGGCGCTGGCGGCCGCGATCGCGGGCACGACCCTGCGCTCGGCCGTGACGCTGCTCGGCGCTGGCGCGGCCTGGGCCGCCGGCATCTACTGCGCCGTCGACGCGACGACCGTGCTCGGCGGCGACGCCGAGCTCGCCGTCACGCTGCTGATCCTGCTGCCGATCTGGGCCGCGGTGCTGCCCGCGCTCCGCCGCCGCGCCGCGCCGACGCTGGCGCACGCCATCGCGCCCGTTCACGCGCTCGGCAACCTGGCGATCCACGCCGGCATCGCCGTCCTGACGATCGAAGCCGACAGTCTCCTCACCTGCGCCCCGGCGCTGATCGCCAGCGTGCTGCTGCTCGCACCGCGCCTGCGCGACGCCTTCGCCGATCGTCCGATGCGCGGCCAGGGCTTCGAAGCGGTCGCCGGCGCGGTGCTGCTCGGCCTGGGCCTGACCCGCGCGATCGCGCTCGGGTACACCGGCCTCGAAGGACCGCTGCTGGGCGTGGGCGTCGGCCTGATCGCGCTTGCCGCCGTGCTCCACCGCAACCTCGGCCAGGCCTGGACGGCGCGCATCGCCACCGCCGGCGCGGCCTTTCTCTACGCCGCGCCCGGCATCGGCCTGATCGGCCAGCTCGACTGGACCCGCCTCGCGCTGCTGCTGGTCTTCGCCGTCGTCTCGGGCCTGATCGCCTTCCCGCTGCGCAGCCGCGGCCTGCTGATCCTGGCGACCCTGGCGGTGCTCTTCGACCTGGGCGTTGTGCTGCTCCATCTGCAGCGCGCCGCGCCGGTCCTGCTGTGGGCCGCCGGCCTCGGCGCCGGCCTCGCCCTGATGGCCGCGGCCGGCCTGGTCGAGCACCGCAACCTGCGCGTGCTGCAGCAGCTGCGGATCTGGGGCCACGGCCTGCGCGCCTGGAACTGAGCCCTCGACCGAACCCTTCACGCCCTCTCGACATCCGATCCATCTTCGACAACCCGACCCTGGAGAATCCATCATGGCCCGCACCCTCTACGAACGTTTCCGCCTGATCGTCCACGGCAGCGTCAACCGCTTCGCCGACGCCGTCGAGGATCCCGAGCAGAGCCTGAACCAGCTGGTGATCGAGCTCGAGGAGCAGCTCGAGGAAGCCAAGCGCGCCGCCGCCCGCGCCATGGCGCACGAGGACGAGCTGACCGCGCGCCTCGCCCACCTGCGCGAGCAGGTGCACACGGGCGACGCCGACGCCGAGCGCGCGATCGAACGCGGCCGCGACGACCGCGCCCGCGCGGTGCTCGAGCGGGTCGAGCGCGATCGCCAGCAGATCGCGCACCTCGAGCAGGAGCGCGACGCGCAGCGCGAAGAAGTCGTCGAGATCCGCGACAGCATCGCCGTCATGCAGCGGCGGGTGCGCGAGGCACGCGATCGGCTCGAGGTGCTGCAGGCGCGCATGCGCCAGCGCGACGCCCGCGAGGCCATGGGCCAGGTGGTGCGCAGGGTCGAGCGCACCGGCCTGATGAACGAATTCGATCGCCTCGATCGCCGGGTGACGCGCGAGAGCGCCGAGAGCCGCGCCTATCTGCGGCTCGACGCCGAGCTCAGCGGCGACGACGTGCGCCGCGCCTGCGAGGACGATCGCGTCGCCGACGCGGTCGACGATCGCCTGGCAGAGCTGCGCGCCCGGCGCGACGGCGCGACGACCGGCGGCGCCTGAGGCGATGGTCGAGCACCGCGGCACGGGCGCGTGGCATCGACGACTGACCCGGCTCTGGCGTCAAGACGCCATCCGGCTGTCGCCGGCGCTCGCACCCCCGCCGCGTCTGCGGATCCCGGACCGTCTGCTGATCGAAGGCCGCTGGTTCGTGGTTGTCGGGGCCAGGTCGGCAGACGGTCCGTGGATCCTGCAGGATGCCGAGGACGGCGCACAGATCGCGCCGGACGCGACCACGCTCACGCTCGCGCGCAGCGCCGATGACGGTCGCAACGCCGACGCCGACGCGCCCGGGCCGATGCCGCGGCCGTGGACGCTGCGCGTCGGCCCCGATGGGCGATCGTTCGCGCTGCGCGCCGACGCGGTCGTGCACGTGCCGGTGGCCGAGGCGGCAGAACCGCTCAGACGGGCCGGCGCAGACCGCGCCAGCAGGCGCGGGTCCAATGAACATCGAGCGTGATGAGTACCACCAGCACGGCGGCGGCAATGGCGTAGGCGAGGTCCCACGTCGTCCCGCGCGGACCGACCAGCAGACTGCGGATCACCGCCGCGCTGAGCAGCAGCCAGAGCGGAATCCGCCAGACGAGCAAGATAAGGATGCGCAGCCAGCGCGCGCGCCGGATCAGCGCGCCGCGGCGCAGGCTCTGGCCAAGGGCCTCGAGTCCGGTGGCGACCGGCATCGCCTCGGTGGTGAGCACCACCGCGATCACGGCATAGCCGGTGTCGAGCGCGAATGCGGCCGTGATCGCGACCACGCCGAGGAGGTGATGCACGATCAGATCGCGGCGCGGCGCCGTGTCGTGCGCGCGCACGCCGACCACCATCCACACGAAGTCGGCGACGAGATGAGCGAGAAAGAACGCGACGATCCAGCGCTCGACCGGATCGCCCGTCCACGGATCGAGAAACGCGCGCGGCCAGCGGTCGTGGTAGCGCACCAGCGCAATCGCGCCGAGCAGGGCGAGCAGGGCCGCGTGCACCCCGCGTGAGAGCTTGAAAGCGGTGACGTAGCGCAGCGCGCGGCCGTTGGGCCGCCAGCCGACGGCGATCTGCCGATGGATCAGCAGCAAGATCGCGAGCGACAGGCCGAAAACGAGGAGGGTCGAGCCGTAAGCGTCCATCGAGTGCGCCGGTGCGCGGCAGCGCCGACGACTTCATGCGATCGGCCCGCGCGGGCGCCCGACGCTATCACCCGACGCGCCGGCGGTGCGTCATCCCCGACCGCAATCCCCCGTAACGCGCACGCGGCCGCGCGCATCGCACGGGTCCACACCATTCCGATGCGCACCGACCGGCATCCTTCGCCGGCGGATGCGACCGCAACCCGAGGAGAGCATCCATGGACATTCAGAACGCCGTCGCGCTGGTGACGGGTGGCAGCGAAGGCATTGGCCGCGCGATCGCCGAGGCGCTGATCGCCGAAGGTGCCAAGGTCACGATCACCGGCCGCCGCGAAGCACCGCTGCGCGCGACCGCGGAGACCATCGGCGCCGACGCCATCGCCGGCGACGTCGGCAGCGAGGACGACGCGATCCGCACGGTGCAGCAGGTGGTCGACGCCCACGGCCGCATCGACATCTTGGTCAACAACGCCGGCTTCGGACGCTTCGCGCCGCTGGTCGAGATGACGCTCGAGGATCTCGAGGCGGTCTACCGCACCAACGTCTTCGGCGCGTTCCTGATGGCGCGCGAGGCAGCCAAGCACTTCGTCGCGCAGGAGAGCGGCCAGCTGATCAACATCTCGTCGACCGCCGGCCTGCGCGCGGGCCGCATGGGCACGGCCTATTCGTCGTCGAAATTCGCCCTGCGCGGCATGACCGAGAGCTGGCGCGACGAGCTGCGCCGCCACAACGTGCGCGTCATGCTGGTCAACCCGAGCGAGGTGATGACGGGTTTCTTCGAGAAGATCGGCCGCGAGCAGGCGCTGTCGGACAAGAAGCTGCGGCCCGACGAGATCGCCGCGGCCGTCGTCGGCGCGCTCAAGGTCGACGATCGCGGCTTCATTCCGGAGTTCTCGGTCTTCGCGACCAACCCGTTCTGAGCCGGCCGCGCGATGCGGCCGAACGGCGTCAGTCGCTGGCGAGCCGGCGGCTGAGGTCGATCGCCGCGCGCAGCAGCTTGTCGAGGAACGCGGCCGTGGTCTCGTCGGTCAGGTTGCCGTCGTCGTCGAATTTGGTGTGCGCGGCACCGATCATGACTTCGGGCTTGTTGACCAGACGGGCGTTGAGGTAGATCAGCATCTGGCGCAGCTGGTACTGCGCGCGGGCGGTGCCGAACAGGCCCGGGCTGGCACCGAGGATCGCGACCACCTTGTCGTCGAACGGCTGCGGGTCGGCCCGCGAGAGCCAGTCGATCGTGTTCTTGAGCACGCCCGAAATGCTGTAGTTGTACTCGGGCGAGCACAGCACGACCGCATTCGCCTGGCGCATGCCCTCGGCGATTGCCGCGACCGCCGGCGGCGGCGCGCCCTGGGCCGTGTCGGGATTGTAGAGCGGCACATCGTGGCAGGTGGCGACCGTCACCTCGACGCTCTTCGGCGCGCGCGCGGCCATCGCGCGCAGGGTGGCGGTGTTGTAGGAAGCTTGACGCAGGCTGCCGGACAGAGCGAATACGCGAATCGGGGCGTCGGACACGAACGGTCTCCTGAAGCGGACGGCCCCGGCGGCGTCGGGCGCATCGGCGCCGATTCAGCGATCCGGCGCGTTGTCGCGCGCGGACGGGGCGGGTGACGAGGGCGAGGGAGGCGCGGGGGGACGTGGCGCCTTTTTGCGCGACTTGTCGTACGCCTCGAGGCGGTCGCGGAAGTCGCCATCGTAGCATTTGAGCATCTGCATACCGACCCACTGCGCCCGGATCGACACCGGCAGCGGCACCAGCGCAACCGGCAGGTCATACTGGCCACCGGCGCGCTCGACCGTGTAGGTGACGGTCTTGCCCGGCATCATCTTCTTATGCTGTGCCTCGAGCGCGGCGTGGTTTTCCTCGACGAAGCGGATCTGGTTGATCGCCGCCAGCCGGTCGCCCACCCGCAGGCCGGCACGCTCGGCCGGGCTGTCGGGCACGACGTGGGAGATCACCACCTTCTTCGGCTTCTTCGACATGTCCATCTCGATGCCGACCCAGCCGCGATCGCGCTGGCCGGTCACCATCTTCGCCAGCAGCTCGGCCGGATCGTCGGGACAGTTCGGGCCGACCTGTAGGTCCGGATGCGGCGCCGGCGGGTCGTGGTGCTCGGGACCGTGGGCGACGGCCGCGGATGCGAACAGGCCGAGGGCGATCAGCGCAGCCGCGACGATGCGACGCGCGGCGGGCAGAGCAGCAGGTTGAGACATCGCGAGGTTCTCCCGAGCGGCGGATGCGGCACAGACCGCAGGGCGTCGGATCGATGAATGGCGGCGCGAACAGGCGGGGGCCGAAGGGACGGCGGCGGCGGTGCGTCGGATGGGCATCGGTCTACGGCGTCGTGCTATTGGCAGGTGGCAAAGGGATCGTCGTCGAACACGCAGTCGACGCTGCCGGCACCACCCAGACCACCGAACACGCTCGGCATGCGGCCGAGCGTCTCGAGGTTCTGTTCGGAGGTCGGCACATCGTCGATCGAGAGCGTGCGGTTTTCGCTCGCGTCGGCGTCGGCATCGGCAACAGCGTTGGGAGCCGACGCGTCGGCGCTGGACGCGTCGGCGTCGGCGCGCGCGGCGCTGGCTTCGGGCTGGTTGGTCGCGCGCGGCGCGGCGGTGTCGGATCGCTGACCGTCGATCGGGGTCGACGATGCGCCCGCGGGCGGCGCGGGCATGCCGGTGTCGGTGCAGGCGATGAACGCGGTCAGCGCGAGCAGGAGCAGAAGCGGTTGGGCGCGGCGCGCGATCCTCATTGCTCTACACTACGCCAATCCGCGGCCGCAGGTTGCACGGTCCGGTCGCCATCCGTCCTCTCCGCCGTTTTCACCCCTCGAGCCACACCGTGTCGACCAACGCTTCGCCCATCCATCTCGACCATCCCCTCGCCCGCTGGGACCTGCCGCCGCGCGAGGCGATCGCGCTGCAGCGCGCGTGGGCGGCGCGCGTGATCGAGGCCGAGGTGCCCGCCGCGCAGCCGATCCGGCGCGTCGCCGGCACCGACGTCGGCTTCGAGGACGGCGGCGCTGTCACCCGCGCCGCGGTCGTCGTCCTCGACGCCGCGAGCGGCCGCGCGGTCGACCACGCGCTCGTGCGTCGGCCGACGACCTTTCCCTACGTGCCCGGCCTGTTGTCGTTCCGCGAGCTGCCGGCGCTGCTCGACGCCTTCGCCGCGCTCGAAACGCTGCCCGACCTGATCCACTGCGACGGCCACGGCCGCGCGCATCCGCGCCGCTTCGGCCTCGCCTGCCATCTCGGTCTGCTGCTCGACCGGCCGACGATCGGCGTCGCCAAGTCGCGCCTGACCGGTCGGCACGGCGCCCTGCCCGACGCGCGCGGCGACTGGTGCCCGCTCCTCGACGGCCGGGCGGACGCCGACGCGGCGGAGACGATCGGCGCGGTCGTGCGCAGCCGCGCGCGGGTCAAGCCGATCTACGTCTCGATCGGCCATCGCGTGACGCTGGCGTCGGCCGTGCGCGACACCATGCGCTTCGTCGGCCGCTTCAAGCTGCCCGAAACGACGCGCGCCGCGCATCGCCTGGCGTCACACGGCGTCGTGCCGCGCTGACGCACCGGCGGATCAGTCGGCGAAAAAGTCGGCGAGCTTGATCGCGACGTCGTCGACCTTCTCGACCGGCGACCAGTGGCCGCAGTCACGCAGGAAGGCGACGTCGGTGGCGCCGAAGGCCTCGGCCAGATCGGGCGTGAGATAGGGATCGTGCATGCCCCAGAGGACGCAGGTCGGCCGGTCGGCGGTCAGCCGCTGGAGGTCCGCCATCCACGGCGCGAAGATCGCCGGATCGGTGGCCCGGTAGAGCCGCAGGACGGCGCGGCGCGCCTGGCGCGTGACGCGCGCGTGGACGGCGTCGATGTGGGCGCGCTCGAGATGGCGGCTGCCGCGGCGCATCTCGAGGCGGAAGAAGCCGCGCGTCGCGAGCGCGACGGCGAGCTCGCCCAGGACGGGCGTGCGCCAAACGCGCGCCCAGAAATGCCAGCGCATCGTCGGCGAGAAGAAGGTGTTGAGCAGCGCGATGCGGCCGACCCGCTCGGGATGGCGGATCGCCCAGGCGAGCCCGAACGGACCGCCGAAGTCGTGCAGGATCAGATGCACCGGCCCGTCGGGCGCGATCTGCGTGATCGCACAGTCGGTCCACGCGGCCATCGCGTCGAGCGTGCGGTCGTCGAAGGTCGGCCCGCCGTCGCCGCGGCGATCGAACCACACCGGCCACGGCGAGCCGCCGAAGCCGGGCAGGTCGGGCGCCACCAGGCGCATCTGCTTGCCGAGACGCGCCGCCAGCGGTGCGAACAACACGCCGGTGTCGGGATTGCCGTGCAGGCAGAGCGCGGTCGGGCCGGCGCCGACGTCGAGCGCGACGTGCACGGCGCTGTGGGGTGCGGCGGCGTTCATGGTCAGCCGGCGGCGTCCGCGGCGGGCAGGGTTGCGCGCAGCAGCGCGCACTGGCGTTCGATCTCGGGCCAGGCCGTGCCGCCGCGCGAGGTGCGCCGGGCGGCGGCGGCGTGCGGATCGAGCCACGGCCCGAGGTCCTCGGCGGCCAGCGCGGGATGGAAGGTCGCGACGTGCGCCGGCTCGAGCCCGCGGCCCGCCGCCTCGCAGTCGCGCACGATGCCGCCGACGATCTCGTGCGCCTCGCGGAACGGCACGCCGCGCGCGGCGAGCAGATCGGCGATCTCGGTTGCCAGGCTGAAGTCGCCGGCGAGCGCGGCCTCAAAGCGGTCGTGGGCGACGGTGAGCGTGCGCCACATGCCGGCGGTGATCGCGACGCTGGCCTCGGTGGTGTCGAGGGCGTCGAAAAGCGCCGCGCGGTCTTCCTGCAGATCGCGGTTGTAGGCCAGCGGCAGCGCCTTGGTCAGCACGAGCAGGGTCTGGACGTCGGCGAACACCCGGCCGACCTTGCCGCGCACCAGCTCGGCGGCGTCGGGATTGCGCTTCTGCGGCATGATGCTCGAGCCGGTGGCGTAATCTTCGCCCATGCGCACGAAGGCGAACTCGGCCGACGACCACAGCACCAGCTCCTCGGCCATGCGCGAGAGATGGCCCATGACGATCGCGCACGTCGCCGCCACCTCCTGCACGTGGTCGCGGGCGGCGACGGCGTCCATGGCGTTTTCGGCGATCGCGCCGAAGCCGAGCAGCGCGGCGGTGCGGGCGCGGTCG
>JBCCOR010000115.1:0-10373 GCA_039025295.1 Acidobacteriota bacterium | reverse complement strand
GGCGCGGGCGGTGGCGATGCGCTCGGGCGCAGCCGTGCAGCACGCGGCGCGCCGTCTGCGCCGCACGCCCTGGCTGATGGCGATGATGATGGCGGTCATCGCGCTGACGCTGGTGATTGCGATCCAGCTGCGGCGCGAGGAGACGCGGCTGGCCGATGCGCGTCGCTACCAGGCGCTGGCGGGCGACTGGGAGCGCGCGCTGCGCGCTGCGCGGCTCGGGCAGCCGGGTGGGCTGATCACGGCCAAGGCCGACGTGCGGCGCCGGATGGCCGCGCTCGAGGCCCCCGCCGACGACGCGCGACGCGGCTGGGCTGCTGCCGCCCTCGGGCGCGGTTATCTCGCGCTGGGCGACGTCGATCGCGCCGCGATCGCGCTGGCGCGCGCCTGGGATGCCGGGATGCGCAGCCCGCAGACCGCGCTCGCCTACGCCCTCGCCCTCGGGCGGCGCTTCGCCGACCGGCTCGACGCCATCGGTCCCGACGAACGCAGCCATCGCGCACAGATTACGTCGCTGCTGCGCTGGGTCGACGCGCGCGCGAACGACACGTCGCTGGTCGCCGATCGTCCCGTGGCCGACTACGTGCCCGCGCTGCTGGCCTACTACGACCAGCGCTACGACGAGGCCCATCGTCGCGCCGCGCAGATGACCGCGCGCTATCCCTGGTTCTACGAGGCGCGCCTGCTCGGCGCCGATGCGCTGCTCGCCCGGGCGCTGCGCGAGGAAGACCGCGGCGACATCGCGGCCATGCGCGCGAGCCAGCAGGCCGCGCGTGCGGCCTACGTTGGGGCGGCCGCGATCGCCTCGGGCGCGCCCGAGCCGTGGATCGGCCAGTGCGCGGTGGCCCGGGGGCAGCTGCGGGCCTTCGCCGAACACGGCGCTGCCGGCACGGCCGTCGATCTCGCGCAGCTCACGCGCTGGCGCGACGCCGCGCGCAGCGACTGCCGCACGGCGCTGCGCCACGATCCGGAGTCGATCGACGCCTACGCCTACGAAGCCAGTGCGATGTGGGAATGGGCGCGCGGGACCTACGATTTCGCCCGCCGCGACGCGCGACCCGCGCTGCGGATGGAGATCGACCGCCTCGACGAGGCCCTGCGGCAGCATCCGCAAGCCGGACGCCTCTACACGCTGCGCGCCGATCTGCACTGGCTGATCGGACGGCGCGCGACCCAGATCGATCGCGCCGATCCGCGCGCGTTCTATCAGCAGGCGGTGCGCGACTACCGGCGCGCGCTGCGCACGGAGCCCGACCGGGCGCTCATCTTTTATCTCCTGGCCCAGGTCCACGCCCGTCAGCTCGAATACGAAGCGGCGCGCGGTTTGCCGATCGCGCCGACCTGGCAGCTCGCCCTGCGGTCGCTGCTGCGCGCCGAGGCGCTGGTGCAAGCGCGTCCGACGCCCGAGCTCGAGCGCGCGTGGATCGGTCAGCGGCGCGCTCACATCCACTGGACCGTGGCTTTCGGCCGCTACCGACGCGGCCTCGACTTCGGTGATCACGCGGCGCATCTCTTCGCGACCTGCCGGCGCGCGCTCGCGCAGGGCGGGGCGAGCGGCAGCCGGCTGCGGTGGATGGGCAACGCCTACACGCTGCGCGCCTACCATCACGCAATCCAAAACCGCGACGCCGACGCCGCCCTGGCCTATCGCCAGGCGATGGCCTATCAGGCGCGCGCGAGCCGTCTGACCGACGGCGGCCTCGCCGGCATCGCGACGCTGCTGATGGCGCAGGTCGCGACCGTCAACCACGATCTGACGCGCGGCGTCGACCCGCTCGCGCTGCTGCTGCGCGCCGATCACACGCTGGCCACCTTCGATGCGCGCACACAGGGCGGCGGCGACTACATCCGGACCGTGGCCGCCTGGCTGCGCCTCGAGCTGGCCATCGAGCAGCTGCGGCGCCGCTTCGCCGGATTCGCCGGCGACCCTCGGGCCGATGCCGCACCGGCGGACGACCGCCGTGACCGCGCCGCCGAAGCCGCTGCGCTCGCGCGGTTTGCGCGCCCTGACTATGCAGGTGAACCGCGCCACGAGGCGACGTTCTATCTGCTCTGGCGGGTGTGGGAGGCGCAGGCGCGGGGCGAAGACGCCGCCGCGACGCGGCTGCTCGAAGCCGCCATGCGCATGCAGCAGCGCATGCTGGCGCGCGGCGGCGATCCGCAGGTGGCCACGCTGCAGCGTGGGGCGATGGCGGTGCTGCGCGCGCGGGCGGCACGCGATCCGCTGGCGCGGGATCGGTATTTGGACGAAGCGGCGGCGACGTGGCGCGCGGCGCAGATGGAAAACCGCTGGCTGATGCAGGAGATTCCGTTTTGGCAGCGCATGGCCGACGCGCTGCGCGATCCGCCCGCCGACCGGCGGATGGCGCCGGTCGGCTGAGCGGCGGCGCGGCACGCGTGCGATCACGTTTTTGGCCCGGTCCGCCCCGACGACGCGCCCCGCGCGCGCCGGATGTTCGATAATGTCGTGGACCGACCCACGTCATCGTTTGACCCGCATCCGTCCGCCGCCGCAGTCGGGGCGCCCTCGGCGCACCGAGCAGGCGGCCGAGCGATGAAGACACCCACCCTGTCGCAGGGGCTTTTGTGACCGCATCGACGTCCACCCATCCGCGCTACGGCACGCTGGCACCGCGAGGTGCCGGCGGGACGTCGGAGGTGTACGAAGGCTACGATCGCTCGCTGCGCCGGCGGGTGGCGCTGAAATTCTTGCGCCGCGACGAGCCGACGCTGCATGCGCGGCTGCTGCGCGAAGCCCGGCTGCAGGCGCGCCTGCACCATCCCGGCATCTGCCGCATCTACGACGTTGGCCTGTCCGACGAGCGCCCGTTCATCTCGATGGAGTGGATCGAGGGGCGGGAACTCGACGTGGCCGCGGCCTCGGCGTCGCTCGAGCAGCGGGTGGCGTGGGTGCAGCAGGCGGCCGACGCCGTGATGGTGGCGCATCAGGCGGGCTTGCTGCACCGCGATCTCAAGCCGGCCAACATCCTCGTCCGCGATCCGGATCCGCAGATCGATCGCGATGCGCCGCACACCCAGGACGTCGTGGTGGTCGACTTCGGCCTGGCGTGGACCGCGCACGAAGAGCAGGTCACCCTGGCCGGCTCGTACCTCGGGACGCCGGCCTTCGCGGCCCCCGAGCTGCTGCGCGGTGCGCGCGAGACGTGGGGTCCGACGCTCGACGTCTACGGCCTCGGCGCAACGCTGTTCGCGGTGCTGACCGGCCGACCGCCGTTCGACGGCACCGAGATCGAGGTGCTGCGCGCGTCGCTGGAGACGCCCGCGCCGGACGTGCGCGACCACGCGCCCGAGGTGTCGGCCGCGCTCGCCGCCGTGGTGGCGCGCTGCCTCGACAAATCGCCGTCGGCGCGCTATCCGAGCGTGCGCGCGTTCAGCAGCGCGCTGGCGCAGGCGCAGGAACGCGGACTGACCGCCCGCGCCTCGGCCGCGGGGCCGCTGCGACGTCCGCTGCAGGCCGGCCGGCGCGCGCTCGGCGCCCTGCGTCGCAGTCGCCTGACCCTGCAGGTGCTGATCGCGCTCCTGGCGGTGTTCGTCGGCCTGGCGCTGCACGCCACCCGGCAGCAGGCGCAGCTCGAGACGGCGCGCCGCTACGACGCGCTGGCCGACGACTGGGACAGCGTGCTGCGCCAGGCGCGCATGGGACCGGCGGGCTCGCTGGTCGCCGCCCGCGCGCGCGTCCGCGCGCAGGTTGCCTCGGCCGCCTCGGAGGTCGAAGCGATCGACGCCGGCGCCGCCTACGCCGCCCTCGGCCGCGGCCATCTGGCGCTGGCCGACCACGCCGACGCGGTCCGCCAGCTGCGCACGGCGTGGCGCGCGGGCTACCGCACGCCCAAGTCGGCGCTCGCCTACGCCCTGGCGCTCGGCCGCCATCACGCCAACGATCTCGATCAGGCGGGGCCGGACGGCGACACCCATCGCGCGCGCATCCTCGAACTGCTGGCGTGGGTCGAGGATCGCGCCGATGCGACGCTGCCGTTCGTGTCCCAGCCGGTGGTCGGCTACGTGCCGGCGCTGCTGGCCTACTACGATCGGCGCTACGACGAAGCCCATCGCCGGGCGGCGCGGCTGTCGAACGATTACGCCTGGCTCTACGAAGGCTGGATGCTGGCGGGCGATGCGCTGTTCCAGCGCGCGGCGGCCGAGGAAGAGCGGGGCGACGTCGAGACGTCGCTGGCGACGCTCGAGCAGGCCGACGACGTCTACAGCCGCGCGCACGCGGCGGCGCCCGGCGATCCCGAACCGCTGATCGGCCAGTGCGACGTCGCCATGGAGCGCGTGCGCTGGCACGTCTTCCACGACACGCGCGCGCCCGAGACGATCATGGCGGCGGCCGCCCGCTGGCGCGACGCCGCCCGCATGATCTGCCGCGCGGCGCTGACGGCCGATCCGGAGGCGATCGGCGGCTACACGCTCGAAGCCGGCGCCGTCTGGGAGTGGGCGAAGGGCGAGCACTGGTATCTGGGCAACGATCCGCGTCCGGCGCTGCGCGCGGCGGCGGCGCGCCTCGAGGCGGCGATGCGCATCTACCCGCGCGACGCCCGTCTGCACATCGTGATGGGCGATTTGCACTGGCTGATCGGCGACTACGACGAGCGCGTCGACGGCGGTGATCCGCGCCCGCACTACCAGAAGGCCGTGCTCGACTACCACCGCGCCGTCGCGCTCACCCCCGACGATCCGGTCGCGCACTATTTGCTCGGTCAGGTCCATCAGCAGCAGGTGCGCTACGCCTCACGCCGCAGTCTGCCGATCGCACCGGCGTGGCAGCTGGCGGAGCGGAGCATGGCGCACGCCGTGATGCTCGCGACGGCGCAGGCGACGACGCGGATCAGCGTGGCGCGCATGGAGCTTCAGCGTGCGTTTTTGCACACCTCGGTGGCCTACGCCCGCTACCGCAGCGGTCGGCCGTTCGGCCAGCCCGCGGCGCGCATGTTCGACGCCGCCCGCCGGGCGCTCGAACGCGGCGGTGCCAACGCCCAGCGGCTGAGCGAGATGGGCTATGCCTACATGCTGCGCGGTCATCACGCGGTGGTGCAGGGACGCGACGACGATGCCGCCCAGGCCTATCACCAAAGCGTTGCCTATCTCGATCGCGCCGCGCGCTACACCGACGGCGGCAACCTCGAGCAGATCACGCTGCTCGAAGGGCAGTTCGCGCTGGCAGAGAACGATCTGCGGCGCAGCGTCGATCCGCTCAGCTGGCTGACCCGGATCGAGAACAGCCTGGCGCAGCTCGAGGCGCAGCCGCTGGGCACGGGCCTGACGAACGACGTCGACATGATGCGGCTGCGGCTGGCCACGCAGGCGATTCAGCGCGAACACGTGGCCTACGGCGAAACCGCACAAACGGCGCGCGCGCAGGATGCGCTGCGCGATCCGGCGGCCGAGTCGCGCGCGCTGGCGCGGCTCGAGGCCGAGTCGCGCGGCGATAGCTACGATCTGTCGGTGACGCCCTATTTGCTGTGGCGGGCGCAGCGCGCGCACGCGCGGCAGGATCAGGCGACGTTCGTCCAGCTGGTCGACAAGATCGATCGGGAGCTGGAGGCTGCGCTCGAAGTCGGCCGTCGTCCGGCGCGCCACCATCTCGACCGCGGGATGCTGAACGTGCTGCGCGCCCTCGACGCGGACGAGCCGACGCGTGCGCTCGCTTTCTTGGATGCCGCCGAGGCCGACTGGCGCAAGGGATTGGCGGAAAACCGCTGGCTGCAGTCCGAGCTCACGCTCTGGCAGCCGATCTACGACGCGCTGCGCCAGCGCTACGCGCCGCTGTCGATACCGACGATCGGCTGATCCAGCGCGTGGCGCCCAGCGCGTGGCGCCCAGCGCGTGGCGCCCAGCGCGTGGCGCCCAGCGCGTGGCGCCCAGCGCGAGTCTCAGGATGTCGACATCGGGCGGCCCAAATTCTCACCATTGGCACAGGTCGGCGGTTCAGGCGCGGTGCGCGCAGACGCGCAAACGTCGCAACGGTGCCGATTCAGGGCGCGTCGACGCAATTGTGCGCGCGGGCAGCAAGTTGGCACGCGCTGTGAAATAGACAAGATCGACCATGAATCGAGGGCAAGCCGATAACGTCGGCCCAGCCTCGCGGACATGGACAAGCCGTTTGAAAGCGCGCGGCCGCGATTGCCTTTTGGCCGTGCCGTGGCGGTGGGATTGAGCACCTCGCCGACCACAGCACGATATTGCGCACGGATGATTCCATCCTTTCGCAATCCCTGATCAACCGCGTGGCGCGAACGGACCCAAAACTATTCCCTGTTGCGTATTGCCCGGCGTTGTAGTCTCCGACGCCGGGCACAATTTTTTTTGGCGCATTGATTTAGAGGACACAAGGATCGCGCTGGGACAGCGGGCGCGGTTCATCGTTGGGACGATATCGATGGGGGGCGGTGCGATTTGGGCGGTTGCCGCTGCGTGGTGTAGCGTAGATCGACATTTCCCCATCACACCAACGCGCTGCGCAGCCCCAGCCATCCTCACCGGTCGTGCCCGGATGCCATCGTGCGTCCCGATGCGCGGCCCGTGCTGCGCCGCCCTTCACACAGGATCGATCCATGCTCACGCCACGCTTTCCCGCGTCGACCCGTCGCGCTGCCGCCGCGACGGTCGCTGCCGCGTTTCTCCTCGCTTTTGCGCTGCTCGCGAGCCCGACGGCGGCGCATGCCGACGGCGAGATCAAGGCCGCGCACGTTTACCACAACCACATGCCCAACTTCTGGCCGTACTACGACGTCGCGCAGTACGACGCGACGCCGATCGGCGCGCCGATCCGCTATCTCTACGATGGCGACGTCATCTTGCTCAAGCGCTCGCCGCCGCCGGGCTATCCCTACTTCCTGCCCAACAACGGCGGACCGATGCCGCACGACGACCTCGAGGGCGGCGGCTACTATCCGCATCACGCCAAGTGGGGCGCCTACCAGCACTGGCCGCACAGCGTCGCCTGGCAGGTCAACAACAACCATCCGCGCGGCCAGCTGCACGTGACGATGTCGGGCTCGGTGGTCAACAACGTCGACAGCATCATTCGCACCGCCACCATTCCGGCGTTCTACAACGATCCCAACTGGGGCGCGCCTTGGCGCAACGCCTACGACGCCCTGCGCACGCCCAACCAGCACCGCACCCTCGACATGATCCACTTCACGGGTCATCACACGATGGGGCCGCTGACCGGCAGCGACTATTTCCTCAAAGACCTGATCTACCACGGTGCGACGCTGGCGCAGAACTACTTCCTGACCGGCGGCTCCTACACCGCGTCGAACGGCTTCTTCCCGACCGAGCTCGGCTTCTCGACCCGGCTGATTCCCGCGCTCGAGAAGCTCGGCATCGAGTGGACGGTGCTCGGCAACGTGCACTACTCGCGCACGCTGCGCGACTATCCCTATCTCGACCAGCCCGGCATCGACATGATGACCTCGCCGCCCAACCGCGCCGACATGCAGAACACGAGCGCGATCGGCAGCTGGGTGTCGCAGAACATGTTCAACGAGCAGCACGTGATGCACAACAAATTCCCGTTCGCCTCGACGCCCCACTGGGTCAAGCACGTCGATCCGGCGACCGGCGTCGAGTCGCGCATCTCGGGCATTCCGGTCGATCAGGCGGGCTCGTGGGAAGAGGGCTACAACGGCCAGATCACCGCCGCGGCGCTCGAGCCGTTCATCGGCCTCGACAGCCGGCCGCAGTTCTTCGTCATCGCCCACGACGGTGACAACTCCTCGGGCCGCGCGGGCTCGGAAGAGACCTGGCGCAACGCCGGCAACGTCACCTACAGCCAGCCGTCGACCGAGGGCATGGGCATCGATGAATACCTCGACCATCATCCGATTCCGGCCGGCGACGTCGTCCACGTCCAGGACGGCTCGTGGATCGACACGCGCGACTCGGCGTCGGATCCGTCGTGGTATCACTGGCGCCTGCCGATGGGCATCTGGAGCGGCCAGATGGCCGCGTTCAACCAGGCGACCGGCCTGAACCTGCAGCCCAAGACCAACCTCGCCGGCCAGCCCGAGGGCATGACCGTGTCGCTCGAATACGGCTACCACTATCTCGAGCGCAACTTCGCGCTGCTGCAGGCGTCGCTCAACTACGCCCAGACCGCCGAGCAGATCTGGCTCGACGCCCATCCCAACCACTGGCAGCCGACGACCGCGCTCGATCACGAGATCACGCACGCGGGCAACCAGCTCAACCCGTGGATGCTCTCCTACCCGGTCAAGGGCGATCCGGCGAACGACTGGGCCGGCGGCGCCAACCCGGCCGAGCTCGGCTGGTACTTCCTGCTCGCCTCGATCGACTCGGGCTTCGGCTACTACGACGAGAACACCGACGACCACGTCAAGCCGACGCTCGGCTTCAACCAGTCGCTGCACTTCACCGCGCCCTACGTCGACGCGCGCATCGCGCAGGACGGCACCGGCCCGTCGATCTGGTGGCCGCAGCGCTGGCCCTACAACCCCGGCAGCGCCAACGTCAGCAAGGCCGAGGGCTGGACGCTGCACCACTTCGACAACACCTTCGCGATCTACACCTACGCCTTCGACGTCAGCGACATCGTCGATATCCGCGTGCGCGTGCGTGCGCACACCAACCGCTGGGCCGACGCCGCCGACAACACCTTCCGGGTCTACGATCCGGAGGCATTGGCCGGTCAGGGCGTGGCGAACATCGACCCGGCGCGGGTCGGCGACTGGGAGGACTACCCGATGCAGGTGCGCGATCTCACGCCCGACATCAACGGCGTCGCCTGGCAGCCGGCGACCAAAGAGGTGATGGAGATCCTGCCGGCGCAGAAGATCGGCGATCTCTACTTCACCTACCTCGACGCCTACCGCGATCAGCTGATCGACTATTACATCGAGGCGATCGACGGCCGCGGCAACGTCACGCGCTCCGAGATCCAGCAGGTCTTCGTCGGCGCCGGCCGCTACAGCCTGGGTGCGAACGGCTACGTCGAGGACCTCAACGGTCCGGTCGAGGGCACGATGCCGTTCGTCACCGCCGCGATCGATCCCGATCAGCCGCCCGCGGCGGCGCAGAACCTGACGGCGACGCCCGCTGCGGGCCAGATCACCCTCGACTGGTCGGACGTCGCCCGCGCTGACGTCTACACGGTCTACGTCACCGACGACGGCAGCGATCCGCTCGACTCGCCCACCGCCCGCACGATCGGCGGCCTGACCGCGAGCCAGGCAACCGACGCGGGCCTGGTCGACGGCGTCGCCCATCGCTACCGCGTGGTGGCGTCGAACGCCTTCGGCGACGGGCCGTTCTCCGACCTGGTGATCGCCACCCCGGGCGCGGCGCCGTTCGCCACCAACCTCGGCGTCGATCCCGCGCTGCGCCTCACCGGTCTGCACTTCGCCAACTGGGATCCGGCCAATGCGACCCACCGCCTGACGCTGGTCGACGATCACACGTGGGAGGTCGCGGTGCCGGTCGCGTCGGCCCTGACGCAGGCGCCCTACAAGCTGACCCTCGACGGCACCTGGGCCGTCAACTGGGGCGGCGGCGCCAGCGGCCCCGACGCGCTCCTGAACCGCGGCGGCGGCGACGCGCGCGTCGATCTGGCCGCCGGCACGTGGACGCTGCGGGTCGAGGAAGGCGCGTCGGTCAACGACGCGCTGCGCGCGCGGTGGCTGTCGTCGACGCCGATTCTGGCGATCGCGCCGGCGACGCGCGATCTCGGCGCGCACCAGGCGGGCGATCCGGCCAGCGCGTCGTTCGCGCTGTCGAACGCCGGCGGCGGCACGCTGGTCGTGTCGGGCGTGAGCAGCGACGCGGCCTGGCTCACGGCGACGCTCGACGGATCGGGCAGCGCGGTCACGGTCGACGCCCAGAGCGCCGGCCTCGCGCCGGGCAGCTACCAGGCGACGATCACCGTCGATTCCAACGGCGGGTCGGCGACGGCCGACGTGTCGCTCGAGATCCTGCCGCCGGTCGGCAGCGCGATCGCGGTGACGTTCACCTGCGCCAACGGCCACACGGTCATGGGGCAGAGCGTCTACGTCGTCGGCAGCCTGCCTGAGCTGGGCAGCTGGTCGCCGGCGGCGGCGGTCAAGCTCGATCCGACCAGCTACCCGACGTGGACCGGCACGATCGATCTGCCCGCGTCGACCGCCGTGGCGTGGAAGTGCCTGAAGCGCGACGAGATCGATCCAAACGCCAGCGTCCAGTGGCAGGGCGGCGCGGATAACACGCTCACGACGCCCGCGTCGGGCAGCGCCAGCGCCAGCGGCGGTTTCTGAGCCCCGCACCGTTTTCCGCGTCGGGAATCGCCCGTAGGGGGTTTCTCGCTTTCGGGATCAACCGCGCCTCGATCACGACGATAAAGTCGTGATCGAGGCGCG
>JBCCOR010000114.1:0-10409 GCA_039025295.1 Acidobacteriota bacterium | reverse complement strand
GCTCTACAACCCGCGCGCGGCGTTCTACACGATGCCGCTCGCGCTGCTGGCGATCGGCTCGCATCTCGATCCGGCGCGCTACCGCGTGGTGATCGTCGACGGTCGCCTCGAAGACGATCCGGTCACCGCGCTCGCCGCGCATCTCGACCGCGCCGTCTGCCTGGGCGTGACCGTCCTGACCGGACGGCCGATCCGCGACGCGCTCGCGGTCAGCCGCGCGCTCAAAGCGCGCCGACCCGATCTGCCGGTGGTGTGGGGCGGCTGGCATCCGTCGATGTTCGGCACCGAGTGCCTCACCGAGCCGACGGTCGACGCGACCGTGCAGGGCCAGGGCGAGGCGACCTTCACCGCGATCGTCGAGGCGCTCGCCGATGCGCCGCGCGGCAGCCATCCCGGCGCCGCGCTCGACGGCCTCACCGGCACGGCGATCCGGCGCGCCGACGGCAGCGTCCATCGCCACGCGCCGCGGCCGATCGAAGACATCAACACGTTCCGCCAGCACGACTACAACCTGCTGCCGGTCGAGCGCTATTTCGATCTCAAGGGCCAGCGCCAACTCGACTACATCTCGTCGCAGGGCTGCCCGTTCCGCTGCGCCTTCTGCGCCGATCCGTTCGTCTACCAGCGCAAGTGGTTCGGCCTCTCGGCCGAGCGGGTCGGCGACGAGATCACCGATCTCTGGGATCGCTACCGCTTCGACGATCTCGCCTTCCAGGACGAGACCTTCTTCACCTACCCGAAGCGCATCGACGCGATCGCGCGCGCGTTCATCGACGCCAACCTGCCGATCTCGTGGTCGGGCACCCTGCGCGCCGACCAGTGCGAGCGCATGAAAGACGACGTCTTCGAGCGCTGCGTCGCCTCGGGCATGCGGCGGGTGCTGATCGGCGTCGAGTCGGGCGATCCCGCGATGCTCGTGCGGATTCGCAAGGACATCACCCTCGAGCAGATCTTCGCCGCCGCGGCGCGCTGTCGGGATCACGGCGTGGCGACGATCTTCCCGTTCATCGTCGGCTTCCCCGACGAAACCGAGCGCGGCGTGCAGATGTCGATGGACGTCGCCAAGGAGCTGCGCGCGCTCGCCGGCCCGGGCGCCGACGTGCAGACGCCGTTTTTCTTTTTCAAGCCCTATCCCGGCTCGCCACTGACCCACGCCGCCGTCGCCGCCGGCCACAAGCTGCCCACCACCCTCGAGGGCTGGGCCGACTTCGAGTTCACCGACAGCGCCGGACCGTGGGTGTCGGAGACGGTGCGCGATCGCATCGAGCGCTTCACGTTCTATCTGCGGCTGGCGTTCGCGCGGCCGCGTCCGTGGCTGACGCCGCTCCAGCGCGCCGCGCGCTGGCGCCTCGACCGTGACCGCTACGATCTGCCGGTCGAGCGCTGGGTCGGACGCCGGCTGCGGCCAGATCCGGTCCTCACGTGACGACGAATGACCCGGCAGCGATGCACGTACCTCCCGCCATGGACGCACCGTCTGCCGAGCCCGCACCGACCGCACCGCACGCGCACGCGCCGCCGCCGATCGTCGACGACCGCAGCGACCGCGACCGCGTCAACCATCACGACGATGGCGACCGCGCCGACCATCACGACGACGGCGAGGTGCGGGCGCTCGATCCGCGCATCATCATCGTCGAACGCCTGGCGGGCGGCATCCGCCTGCTGATCTACGGCGGCGCGCTCTTCCTCGCGGTCGGTATCGCGCTGCTCGTGCAGCGCCCGGGCATCGCGGGCGTTGCCGCCGGCGCCGGCTTCTGGCTGCTGATCGCGCTGCTGCTCGGCGCCAAGGCGGTGTTCTGGCCGGTGATCCGCTGGCGCCACGCGTCGTACCGCTTCGGCGCGCGCGGCCTGCAGATCCGCCGCGGCGTCCTCTTCCGCCATCAGATCGCCGTGCCGCGCTCGCGCGTGCAGCACACCGACGTCGTCCAGGGACCGATCGAGCGCAGCTACGGACTCGCCACCCTTGTCGTCCACACCGCTGGCATGCTCCACGCCGCCGTCCATCTGCCCGGCCTGGCCCACGAAGACGCGCTCGGCCTGCGCGATCAGCTGCTCGACGACGCCGGCCGCGATGCCCGCGGCCGCGACGGCGCGGACGACGATGGCGTCTGAGTCGGGCGCGTCCGCGGAGCCGGCGGCCGCGCCGGTCCACCCGGTCGACGCCGGCCCCGCAGCCGACCGCGGCGACGTGCTCGACGAGTCGATCGATCTCAGCCAGCTCGAAGCCCGCCGGCTGCATCCGTCGTCGCTGTTCTTCCGGCTCGGTCCGACGCTGCGCAGCATGGTGCTGCCGATGCTGCCGATCCTCCTGTTTTCGCCCGCCTCGCGCACGCAGGCGCTGCTGTTCTTCGGCCTGGTGCCGATCGTCGTCATCCTGCACGTGGTCGGCTATCTGGCCTACCGCTACCATCTCGGTCCGCGCCAGATGGTGATCCGCCACGGCGTTTTGACGCGCAACGAGCGGCACATTCCCTATCGGCGGATCCAAAACATCGACCTGCGCCAGAATCCGCTTCACCGTCTGTTCAAGGTTTACGAAGCGCGCCTCGAAACCGCCAGCGGCGGCAAGCCCGAGGCGGTGATGACGGTGCTCGACCAGACCGCGATCGATGAACTGCGCGCACACGCGCTGCCCGCGCGATCGACGGCCGACGGCGATGTGGCCAACGACGACGGCAGCGATCGTCCTCTCGGCGCGCACGCCGCTGCGGATGACGAAGCCGACGCGACGCGGCTCGTCACCCTCGGCCCGATCGATCTGGTGTGGGTCGGCCTGGTGTCGCGCCGCGGCTTCGTGCTCGCGGCGGCGCTGCTCGGCCTGCTCAGCCAGTTCGACGCCAACGCGCCCGAGGAAATGGCCGAGGCCGCGATCCGCGACGGCATGGAGGCACTCAACGGCGCGGGCGGCGTCGCCGCGCTGCCGGCGTGGCTGGGCGATCCGCATCCGGTGACGATCGGCCTGCTCGCCGCGCTCGCCGGAGTGGCGGTGATCGCCCTGCTGCAGCTGGTCTCGATCCTGTGGGCGTTCATCACCTTCCACGGCTTCCGACTGATCGAGCGGCGCGACGCGTTTCGCGCCACCTACGGCCTGATCAATCGCATCACCGCGACGGTGCCGCGCCGCCGCATCCAGGTGGTCAATCTGTCGCGTCCACTGCTTTTCCGCTGGCTGCGGCGCTGTGCCGTGCGGGTCGAAACCGCCGGCGGCGATCAGGACGGCCCCGACAGCGGACGCCCGTGGCTGGCGCCGACCCTGCCCGACGACCGCGTGCCCGATCTGCTCGAACGCGCCCTGCCGGCGATGCTGCCGGCGGCGCTCAGCGACGACGCGGCCGACGCGATCGACTGGCGTCCGCTGGCGCCGGGTGCGCGCGGGCGCCTGCTGCGGCTGCGCACGGCGCTGGTGCTCGTCGTCGCCGGCGGCGCGGCGCTGCTGCTCCACGCCGCGGCGGCGCTGGTCGCGCTGCCGCTGCTGATGCTGCTCTTCGTCAGCGTCTCGCGCCACGTCGCCTACACCGGCTACGCTCTGCTCGACGACGCGATCGCCATCCGCCGCGGCGCCTGGCGGCGGCGGATCGACATCGTGCCGTACAGCAAGCTGCAGGTGGTGGAATGCGCGGCGTCGCCGTTCGACCGGCGGCTGTCGATGGCGACCGTGCGCATCGACACCGCCGGCGCGGTGCAGCGCCGCACGCTCGGCCTGCGCTTTCTCGACGCAGAGGACGCGCGCGCGCTCTACCGCCATCTCGACGCTGTCGCCGGGCGCACGACCTTCCGCTGGTAGCCGCAGCAGCCGGCGCCGGGCTCAGCGCACCGGGCGCTGCGCGCCGGCGCCGCCCCACATGCCGGTCGAGACGTAGCGTTCGCCGGTGTCGCAGAGCAGCGTGACGAGAATCGTCTCGCCGTGTGGGCCGCCGCCGACCACGCCCTCGGCGGCAAGATCGCACGCGGCGTGCACGTAGGCGCCCGCCGACGGGCCGACGAAAAGCCCCTGGCCGGCGATCTGACGCGCCGCGCCGATCGCCTCGTCGAGGGTCACCTCGACCCGCCGGTCGATCAGCGATTCGTCGAGGATCGCGGGCACGAGATCGCCGTCGTGGCCGAGCGGCTTGAGGCCCTCGATGCCGGGAAAGATCTCGGGCACGACGCTGGTGATGTGCAGATCGGGGTTCGCCGCGCGCAGTCGCCGGCCGATGCCGGTGAGCGAGCCGCCGGTGCCGACGCCGATCACCAGCGCGTCGGGCGCGCGGCCCGTGATCGTCTCGACCTGGGCGAGGATCTCGGCGCCGGTGCCGTCGTGGTGGGCGCGCCAGTTGTCGTCGTTGCCGTATTGATCGGCGTACCAGTAGCGATCGGGCTGCTCGGCGGCGAGGCGGCGCGCGGTGTGGATGGCGTGGTCGTAGCCCTCGATCGGGTCGGTGAGGATCAGCTCGGCGCCGTAGGCGCGGATGCGCGCCAGGCGCTCGGCGCTGGCGTTGCCCGGCACGACCAGCGTCACCGGCACGCCGAGCGCGGCGCCGATCCACGCGTAGGCGATGCCGGCATTGCCCGACGACGAGTCGAGCAGGCGGCGCTCGCCGTCGAGATCGCCGCGGCGCAGGCCCTCGCGCACGATGCGCAGCACCGGCCGATCCTTGAGCGAACCGCCGGGCAAGACGCATTCGAGCTTGCCGAAGAGCCGCACGTTCGGCCCGAGGCGATCGGGCAGCTGCAGCTCGACCAGCGGCGTCTCGCCGACCGCGGCGCAGAGCGCCTCGCCGCTCATGCGTCGGCCGATGCCGCGGCGATCGCGGTCTCCGATTCGACCGCCACGGCGTCGTCGGCGCAGAGCGGTCCGCCCGCGACGTCGTACTGCGCCACGGCGACGCCCGCGGCGCGGGCCGCGCGCGCGTCGTCGCCGCAGGTCGGGCAGCACGGATCGCGGCGAATCTTGAGCTCGGTGAAGCGCTGGTCGAGAGCATCGTAGACCAGCAGGCGTCCGGCGAGCGTGGTGCCGAGATCGAGCAGAAGCTTGATCGCCTCGATCGCCTCGAGCACGCCGATCACGCCCGGCAAGACGCCCAGAACGCCCGCCTCGGCGCACGACGGCGCCAGCTCGGCCGGCGGCGGCTCGGGATAGACGCAGCGATAGCACGGCGCCGGCTCGGTGCCGCCGTCTTTCGCAGGGATCTCCCGCGACGGATCGAAGACCGAGACCTGGCCGTCGAAGCGGAAGATCGAGCCGTGGACGTTGGGCACGCCGTGGCGCACGCAGGCGTCGTTGACCAGATAGCGGGTCGTGAAGTTGTCGGTGCCGTCGATGACGACGTCGTAGCGCGGGAAGAGCTCGTCGACGTTGTCGGCCGTGAGGCGCGCGGCGTAGGTCTCGACCGTCACCGACGGATTGAGCGCCCGCAGCGTCGCGCGCGCCGACTCGACCTTGGGCTCGCAGACGCGCGCGTCGGTGTGCAGGATCTGACGCTGGAGGTTGGAGCGGTCGACGACGTCGTCGTCGATCAGGCCGATCGTGCCGACGCCGGCCGCGGCGAGATAGAGCGCGGCCGGCGAGCCGAGTCCGCCGGCGCCGATCAGGAGCACGCGACTGTCGAGCAGGCGCGCCTGGCCGGCCTCGCCGATCTCGGGCATGCGCAGATGGCGGCCGTAGCGCGCGCGCTCCTCGTCGCTCAGGACGCGCGGCACCTCGAAGTCGAGTGCCTGCTGCTTCCACGCGTTGAAGCCGCCGCGCACCGAGTGCACGTCGGTGTAGCCGAGCTCCTGCAGCGCGCGCCCGGCGAAGAGCGAGCGCGAGCCGCCGGCGCACATCACGAGCAGCGGCCGATCGAAGTCGGGCACCTCGTCTTCGATGCGCAGCTCGAGAAAGCCGCGGCCGAGCCGCAGCGCGCCCTGCGGGCTGCCCGCGGCGACCTCGTCGGGCTCGCGGACGTCGATCAGCGTCGCGTCGCCGGCCTGCTGGCGCGCCGCGGCGTCGCGCGGCTCGATCTCCGGCACCTGCGCGCGCAGATCGGCGAGCCGGCGCTGGCGGGCCTTCACCGCGCCGTCCCGCCGGCGACCGCCGGAATGATGTGCAGCACGGCGCCGTCGGCGACCCGCTCGTCGAGATCGCGCACGGCCTCGTCGCCGGCGAAGACGTTGACGAAGGTGCGCAGCGCGCCGTCGTCGGTGAGGATGCGGCCGGTGACGTCGGGATGCTTGGCGCCGAGGGCGCGCAGGGCGCCGCCGACGGTGGCCTCGCCATCGTCGAGCTCGACGGCGACGTCGGACGCACCGCCGGTGAAGCCGCGCAGCGGCGTGGGAATGCGGAGGGTGATCTGCGGCATGTCGGCTCCCGTTCGGATAGGCGTTCAGGACGATGCGCCGGCATCGGGATGCGGCGCTGGCTCTTTCAATGCGTCGTCTTTCGATGCGTCGGCCCCGGCGCGGGTGTCCGCCGCGGCCGCGCCGGCGTCGGTCTCGACGTCGAGCTCGACGAAGCGGCGCGACGCGCCGAGCTGCCAGGCGCGCATCGGGCCGACGGCGTCGGCGCTGGCACGCACGATGAGGTAGACGTAGCCGTCCCAGGCGGCCTCGAGATCGGTGATCGACGGCCGCGGCGGATGGTCGGGATGGGTGTGCCAGATGCCGACGACGTCGAGCCCGTCGGCGCGCGCGGCGCGGTCGGCGGCGAGGAAGTCGGCCGGATCGAGGACGTAGCGGTCGCGGGCGCGCGCGACGTTGAGGTTGCGCGCGCGGGTGACGCGGCGCACGCGGTACGTGAGGCGGCCGTCGCCTGCGGGCGCGCTGGGCGGTCCGATCAGGAGTCCACAGCCTTCGTCGGGGTAGGCGTCGGCGCACCAGGCTTCGAGTTCAGCGCGCTGGGCCGGCGTCAGCCGCAGCGACGCGGTGACGGGCGCGTCGGCGTCGACGGTGTCGGGCGGCGGATCGGCAGCGTCGCTCATCATTTCTGACCCTACCGCGCAGGCCCGACGAGCGTCCACGCGTCCATGGCATATCCGGGTTCGACCTTGACGCTGCGTCCAGCCCTGACTAAGGTCGAGCCATTCCATGTATTGATCGCGTCATTCTTCAGCCGCCCGACCGCCGAGCCACCGCCTGATCGCCTCGACCGAGCGCCTTCGCGCTCATCACCTGTCGTCGTGCGCGCTCGCGCCCGCGTCCACGCGACGCACCTGGAGAAACCGTGAGTCATCCAGCTTCATCGCGCTACGAAATCCACCCGAAGATCGGCGTCGCTCGCCTGGGCAACAGCCCGAACGGCTTCTATCTCGCGCCCGAAACCATCGGCGGCCTGCCGATCGACTGCGACGCGAACGGCAATCCGATCGTCGATGATGGCGCGGCCCAGCCCGTCACCGCGTTCAAGGACAGCGTCGGTCGCATCAAGCGCCAAGCGGCCAAGTTCCGCATCTTCGAACGCGGCGACGACGGCACGCGCCGCGAGGTCACGCTCGACGACGAGGCCATCCAGTCGATCCGCTGGACGGTCCACATCGCCAACAAGAAACCGATCTGGTATACGTTCTCCGAGCTCCAGGGCGATCTCGAGTTCGGCCGCGCCAACAGCTACGCCAACCAGCACATTCCGGTGAACAACGGCGACGTCGAGGGCGCGGCGCGCAAGGCGCTGATGATCGATCCCGGCCCGCGCTCGATCGACGAACCCGGCGCGCAGGTTGCGTTTTCGCGCTACAACATTCCGGCGGACTATCGCTTCGGCTCGTTTCCGCCGACCGACGCCGGCGGTCAGCAGATCGACGTCCTGGGCGAGCTGCGCATGGACGACGCCGGCAACCTGATCGCGCTCGGCGCCTTCGGCAACGTCACCGGCTCGGGCGACATCACCTCGTTCCGCGGCGCCTCGAACTATTGGGACGACATCGCCGACGGCTACGTGCTCGCGACGATCACCCTGACGAACGGCGAAACGATCGACGCACAGTCGGCCTGGCTCCTGATCGGCAGCCCGAAGTACGCGCCGGAGCTGGTCAACATCACCACGCTCGCCGACACGGTCGACAACGTCGCCATCCGGTTCCTCAACGCCGATCCCGAGCTCTACGATCCCGAGCGCTACGGTAATCGTGCCGACGCCTTTCCGCAGCCGCAGGGCTACACCCCGCTCCACGGCTACAACCCGGACTACGTCGTCGACTTCGAGCGGCAGATCCTGCCGATCATCCAGCGCATGCAGGGCTACCGCTGGGTGGCCGACATTCCATATCTCAACGATTTCGCCCATCCGGGCTTCGACCTGCGCGACGCGTCGGACGCCAACCGCGCGAACCGCGCACGCTACTTCTCGTTCTTCCGCGTGCCGGTCCTGCCGCAGGACTACGCCGCGTGGGGCGACAAGGTCGAGAACGGGCCGAATCAGCTCTTCTCGCACGCGGGCATTCCGCTGATGCCGCTCAACTCGGGCGACAACTCGGTGACCAATAGCGGCCCGATCTACAAATTCGAGACCCTCTCGGCGACGCAGTACTTCTTCATGCACCAGTGGTCGATCGGTCGCTTCACCGTCGGCGAGAACGGCCCACCGGTCGATCTTGCCCAGCAGCTCGACGACGCCGCCACCGGCAACTGCGTCGGCGCGCCGTTCTCGCCCGGCATCGAAACCACGTGGATCGTGCGCAACGCGCCGATCTACGACGCACCCGGCCATCTCGCGCTGGCGCACTACGACGGCGAAAACGCCGAGCTCGCGGCGTACTACGCCGCCAACGGCCTGAGCACGACCGCCGACGAGGCCGAGGGCCAGGGCTGCGAGCCGGGCGATCTGACCAAGCGCATGGCGATTCCGTGGCAGTCGGACTTCGCGGAGTGCACGGTGCAGACGCCGAACATCAGCGATCCGGCGGTCAACCAGTTCGCCGACGGCACCGGCATCGAGGTGCCGCCGACGTATTACGTCTACTGGTGGCCGCCGCAGAGTCCGATGCACGTCGTCGCGGGCAGCCTCGACGAAGGCGATCAGGTGCTCGACGCGCTGGTCTCCGATCTCGGCCAGCCGGTGATCCCGGCCGGTCAGCGAGTGCCGTACCAGCGCGGCATCGGCACCACGCAGGACATGATCACCAACTGGAGCCGACTCGGCTTCATCGTCGATCAGGGTCCGGAGGACTATCCGTACTTCGTCGAGGTCGAGCGCGGCAACGGCGGCATCGCCCAGCAGCTGCTCAACAACCGCGCATCGGCGCAGGTGACGGCGTCGAAGACGCTGTGAGCCCGTCCCGCAGCGCGCCCGCCAGCGACCACGGTCCATCGTTCGACGCGATCGTCGTCGGCGGCGGACCGGCGGGCGCGGCCGCGGCGCTGACCCTGCGCAAGCGGCCCGACGTGTCGGTGCTCGTGCTCGAGATGTCGGGCTACGACGCGTGGCGAATCGGCGAGTCGCTGAGCCCGGGCGTGCGTCCGCTGCTCGACTATTTCGATCTGTGGGACGCCGTCCGCGCCACCCAGCCGCTCGACGCTTTCGGCAGCCGGGCAGCCTGGGGCGCACCCGAGCCGACGACGCTCGACTTCCTGTTCACCGTCCACGGCGCGGGCTGGTCGCTCGACCGGCTCGCGCTCGATCGCCTGCTGGTCGAGACCGCCCGCGCACGCGGCGCGGTCGTCGAAACGGGCGCGCGCTTTCTCGACTGCGCGCGCGTCGACGGCGCGTGGTCGGTGCGGGTGCGCGCCCCGGACGGCACGACGCGCGTCGTCCGCGGCCGCGTGCTGCTCGACGCCACCGGCCGCCGCGGCCGGGTCGCTCGCCGGCTCGGCGCCGTGCGCCTGACGCACGACGCACTGGTCGGCGTCGCGCGGGTCGGCCGGCTGCCCGCCGGCAGGACGATGGACGCGATGGTCCAGGTCGAAGCGATCGCGGACGGCTGGTGGTACACCGCGCCGATTCCCGACGGCCGCGTCAGCACCGTGCTGATGACCGACGCCGACATCGCGCGCCGTCTGGACGCGATGCGCACGCCGCGGTGGGAGGCCGCGCTGGACGCGACGTCGATCACCCGCGCACGTCTCGACGGCGTCGTCTTCGACGCACCGCCCCGCACCTTCTCGGCGATCTCGTCGCAGCTGCGCGCAGCCGCTGGCGACGGCTGGGTGGCGATCGGCGACGCCGCCGCGTCGCACGATCCGCTGTCGTCGTCGGGCATTCCGCACGCCCTCGGCAGCGGCACGCAGGGCGCGCTCGTCGCCGCCGACATGCTCTTCGGCGAAGGCCGCGCGGGCAACGCCTATCAGCAGGCGGTGGCGCGCGACTTCGCGCAGTACCGGCGCACGCACGGGCAGGTGTATCGGTCGGAGACGCGCTGGCCCGACGCCCCGTTCTGGCGCCGACGACAGGCGACCGTGACCATCGATCCGCACGCGCGCATCGGTGCGGCCGATGCGCGCGTCGACTGCGCGGCCGC
>JBCCOR010000113.1:0-10421 GCA_039025295.1 Acidobacteriota bacterium | reverse complement strand
CACCTCGACGCCTTCGATCTCGACGTTGCTGACGTTCTGCGCCTGGAACTCGATCAGGAAGGTGATCGGGTCGAAGCCGAGCGTGGCGATCTCGATGAAGTCCTCGTACTGGTTCTGGTACGCGGTCACGCTCAGACTGGCGCGCTCGAAGCCGAAGCGGACGCCGAGCTCGACGTTGTCGCTGGTCTCGGGCTCGAGATCCGGATTGGGCAGCGTGCGGTAGCCGCCGCCGAGGTTGGTGAAGCCGTTGTTGACCTCGCTCATCGGCGGCGCCCGGAAGCCGCTGGCGTACTGCGCGAAGAGCGACACGCGATCGCTCACCGCCAGCACCGCACCGAGCTTGGGCGAGACCGCATCCTCGTCGAGATCGACCGGCGCCGGCGTGCCCGGGTTGCCCGAGAGGAAGATGGCGTCGTTCTGATCGGCGTCGAGCGTGTAGCGGTCGAAGCGCACGCCGGGGATCAGGGTCAGCCGGTCATCGAAGAGGTTGATCTCGGCCTGCACGAACGCGCCGAGCTCCTCGACGTCGGTGCCCGGGAAGTAGCGCGTGGGGAAGGCGAGGAAGCTCGGGAGCGGGGCGCCGGTGTCGACCAAGGTCTCGGTGCGGTCGCGCAGCTGCTCGAATGCATCGGCCTGATAGCTCGCGCCGTAGGTCAGGAGCACGCTGCTGCCGAGCGCCTTGCGCAGCTCGGCGCGCAGGCCGTAGGTCTCCTGATCGAAGGTCAGCAGGCCGTCGCGCTGCGCCAGACCCTGACTCGGCAGGCGCTGCTCGAGGGTGCGCTGCTCGGTGTCGGTCTCCTGCGCGTAGGCGCGCCACAGCAGGGTGTCGAAAAGGCCGGTGCTGCGGGTCAGGGTGTGTTCGACGCTGATGCGGGTGCGGGTCTGCTCGTCGATGCCGAACGAATCGAGCGTGGCCGACGCGAACGGCGAGCCCGGATTGATCGCGCTCAGCACGTCGGTCTCGGTCTCGGTGTCGTACCACTCGGCGATGCCGCGCCAGGTGCTGCGGTCCGACGGCGTGAACGAGAGCTGGGCGACGACGTTGTTCTGCGTGCGATCGATCGGGTTGGGCGCCGTGCGCGTGAAGTCGCGCGCGTCGATGTCGCCCTGGTTGTCGAGTTCGCTGCCGTCGCGGCGGGTGTAGAGCAGCGCGCCCTGCACGCGGTCGCCGCCGAACGCGACCGTGCCCGAGGCGGAGGCCTCGTCCTGGCGGCCGTCGTAGCCGCCGCGCAGGTTGATGGCGCGATTGCCGCCCTGCAGATAGCTGCGCGGATCGCGCGTCGTGAGCGCGACCACGCCGCCGAGGGCGTCGCTGCCGTAGAGCGCCGAGCCGGCGCTGCGCACGACCTCGACCGACGCGAGCGCGTCGACGTCGAGCGCGAACTGATGCACCGCGAACGGACCGAAGTCGAACTGCTCGGCGGTCGGCACGCCGTCGATCTCGGTCAGCACGCGGTTGCCGCCGACGCCGCGGATGGTGAAGCCGTTGGCGCCGAGCCGGGTCGGATCGCCCTCGACGTCGACGCCGGGCAGGTAGCGGGCGATGTCCTCGATCGAGGTATAGCCGCGCTCCTCGATGGTCTCGCGCTCGACCCGGTCGATCTTGCCGGGCGTGTCGCCGAGCGTGCGCTCCGAGCGGGTCGCGGCGACCGTGACCGCGTCGAGGTAAGTGCCTTGGGGTTCCACGTCGTCGTTGGTTTCGGTTTCGGTGACCGCCCCGTCGTCGTCCGAGGCCGGCGCGTCGTCGGCCCAGGCGGCCGGCGTGAGCAGCAGGCCGATGAGGAGCAGGCCGGCGATCGCGTGCCGGCGGATGCGCGCAAGTGTCATACACTGACCCCACTGAGCGCGCACCGGCCTGCGCCGGCGCGCGTTCGGGAATGCGGCGGTCCGTTCGAGCTGTCCAGGCATGGCGGACCGTCGCGTGTTTGCAGGAGGCGGCCGCTGGCTGCGCACGGCGCAGCGGGTCGAGGTGCGACTGCCGAGAAGCTTTACTCAATACTGGACCCGGGCAGTCTGATTTGTCAACCGAAATCTAGCCCAAACCGGTCCGGATTGCCGGCAGCCGGACGCCGCGCCGCGTCAGGCCGGCGGTTCGTCGCGTTCGAGGCCCTGCGCGAGCCGCCGGCGCAGGCGGCGCTGGCGCAGGGCGACGTGCAGGGTCGGCAGGCTGCTGAGGAGGGCGAGTGTGGCGATGGCGCCGACGTAGAGGGCGAGAATCCCGGGGCGCTGCGCGTTGGTCGCGTAGACCAGGCGGTGGGCGAAGTAGGTGTGCATCAGCGTCGACGGCCCGAGGCCGATCGCGCTGGCGACGAGGAAGCGCACGGGACGCACGCCGGCGAGCGCGGCGGCGTAGTTGACGATCGAGAACGGCAGCGGCACGAAGCGCACCTGCACCAGCGGCCAGAAGCCGTGGCGCTCGAAGGCGGCCTCGGCTTTGCGCAATTTGTCGCCCGCGAGATGGACGACCAGCTCACGGCCCGCCCAGCGCGCCACCGCGTAGGCCGCGGCCGCGCCCAGCACCAGGCCGATCGTGTTGTAGAGCGTGCCGAAGCCGATGCCGAAGACGACGCCGCCAGCGGCGACCAGCGGACTGACCGGCATGCCGACCGAGCCGACCACGGCGAAGGCGCTCATCAGGAGCAGCGGCGACCACCACTGGGCGCGCAGGCCCTCGAAGAGCGCGATCGCGGCTTCGAGCGTCAGATGGTCGCGCAGCGGCGTGAAGCGCAGCGCGACGAAGGCCCCGACCACGACCAGACCGAGCAGCGCGGCGCGCACGATCAGGCGCCGCGGCAGGCGACCGCGCCGCGCCGGCGGCGCGCTGGTGTCGTCCGGAGGCAGACCGGGCGCGGTCACGAGCGCCCGGCCTCAGACGTCGCCGCTGCGATCGGCGGTCGCGACCGCGCGGTCGGCCGCCGGATCGTCCGCGGCAGCGTCGCGCGCCTCGAGGCGGTGACGAAAATCGTCGATGGTGCGCGCCAGGCCGGTCTCGAGATCCACCGTCGGCTGCCAGTCGAGCACCGCGCGCGCGCGGCCGATGTCGGGACGCCGGGTCTTGGGATCGTCCTCGGGCAGCGGCTTGTACACCATCGTGCTGCCGGCGTCGGTCAGCGCGATCACCGTCTGGGCGAAGGCGAGAATCGTCATCTCGGCCGGGTTGCCGATGTTGACCGGCTCGGTCTCGTCGCTGTGCAGCAGGCGGACGATGCCGTCGACCAGATCGCTGACGTAGCAGAAGGCGCGCGTCTGCTGGCCCTCGCCGAAGACCGTCAGGGGCTTGCCGGTCAGCGCCTGCTGGATGAACGCCGGCACCACGCGGCCGTCCTCGGCGCGCATGCGCGGGCCGTAGGTGTTGAAGATGCGCACGATGCGCGTCTCCATGCCGTAGGTGCGCCGATACGCCATCACCATCGCCTCGGCGAAGCGCTTGGCCTCGTCGTAGCAGCTGCGCGGACCGATCGGGTTGACGTGGCCCCAGTAGCTCTCGCGCTGCGGATGCTCCTCCGGATCGCCGTAGACTTCCGAGGTCGAGGCGAGCAGATAGCGCGCGCCGTTGGCCCGCGCCAGCTCGAGCGTGTGCTGGGTGCCGAACGCACCGACCCGCAGCGTTTCGAGCGGCAGCTTGGCGTAGTCGATGGGGCTCGCCGGCGACGCCAGGTTGAGCACGTGGTCGATCGGGCCGTCGAGCGTGAACGGCTCGCTGATGTCCTGATCGACGAACGTGAAGCGCGGCTCGTCGGCGAGATGGGCGACGTTGTCGCGGCGGCCGGTGAGCAGGTTGTCGACGCAGATCACCCGATGGCCGTCGGCCAGCAGGCGATCGCAGAGATGGGAGCCGACAAAGCCGGCGCCGCCGGCGACGACGGAAACGGGCGGGGATGCGCTCATGGGACGACGATTCCTCGGGCTGCTGCCGCGGCGGCGACGATCGCGACGCGCTCAGGCGTCGTTCGCGACGGGTTCGGCGACCGGACGGCCGATCGACACGTAGCGGAAGCCGGCGGCGGCGACCTTGGCGGGTTCGTAGATGTTGCGCAGGTCGATGATCAGCGGCTGCGTCAGAAGCGACCGCAGGCGTTCGGCGTCGAGTGCGCGGAATTGGTTCCACTCGGTGACGATCACCACCGCGTCAGCGCCTTCGGCGGCGTCGTAGGCGTCCTGGCAGTAGACGATGTCGTCGCGCTCGGCGCGGCAGGCGTCCATCGCCTCGGGATCGTAGGCGCGGACGGTCGCGCCGTCGGCGAGCAGGCCGTCGATCAGCGGCAGCGCCGGCGACTCGCGGATGTCGTCGGTGTTGGGCTTGAACGACAGGCCGAGCACCGCCAGCGTCTTGCCGGCGAGATCGCCGTCGAAGGCCTCGCGCACCTTGACCACCATGCGCGCCTTGGTCGCCTCGTTGGCCTCGAGCACCGCCTCGATGATGCGGAAGTTCAGGCCGCGCGACTGGGCGATCTGGGCGACGGCGCGGGTGTCCTTGGGGAAGCACGAGCCGCCGAAGCCGGGGCCGGGGTTGAGAAAGCGCGGGCCGATGCGGTTGTCGAGGCCCATGCCGCGCGAGACCACCTCGACGTCGGCGCCGTAGGCTTCGCACAGGGTCGCGACCTCGTTGATGAACGAGATCTTGGTGGCGAGAAAGCCGTTCGAGGCGTACTTGATCAGCTCGGCGGTCTCGACGTCGCAGTCGACGAACGGCACGTTCGCGACCTTCAGCGGCGCGTAGATGTCGTGCATGATCTCGAGCGCCTGCGGATCGCGGGTGCCGATGACGACGCGATCGGGGCGCAGGAAATCTTCGATCGCCGAGCCCTCGCGCAGGAACTCGGGGTTGCTGACCACGGCGAAGTCGCGGCTGCCCGAGGTCTCGGCGACGATCTGCTCGACCATCTGGCCGGTGCCGGTCGGGACGGTGCTCTTGGTCACCACCGCCTTGTAGCCGTTGAGATGGCTGCCGATCGACTCGGCGACCTGGCGGATGAAGGTCAGATCGGCCGAGCCGTCGGGCAGCGGCGGCGTGCCGACGGCGATGAAGACCGCGCGCGCGGCCTCGATCGACGGCCCGAGCTCGGTGGTGAAGTGCAGGCGGCCGGCTTCCATGTTCTTGCGCACCAGCGTGGCCAGGCCGGGTTCGAAAATCGGGATCTCGCCGGCCTTGAGGCGCTCGATCTTGCCGGCGTCCTTGTCGACGCCGGTGACGTTCATGCCGAAATCGGCCAGGCACGCACCGGTGACCAGCCCCACGTAGCCGCTGCCTACGACGCAGATGTTCATCAATGGTTCGTCTCGTTCACGGGGTTCAACGAAGAGCGCGGACGGCCGGCGGGCGACGCCGACGCGGCGGTGCGCGTCGGGGCGGGCGGCCTGGGGCTCAGGGGGTCGGGGAAGACGTGTGCGCGGCGGGCGCCGGCGCGGACGCGGCCGGCTGCTGGCGGTACCAGGCGACGAAGCGGGCGAGGCCGTCTTCGATCGTCACCTGCGGCCGATAGCCGAGCAAGCGCTCGGCCTTGCGCACATCGGCGTAGGTGATCGGGACATCGCCCGGCTGATCGGCAAGATACTCAATCCGCGGCGACACGGCAAGCGCCGTCGCGAGGTTGTGGATCAGGTCGAGGAGCGACGTGGTCTGCGCGCCGCCCAGGTTGAGGATTTCGAACGGCAGCGCGCGGTCGAGCGCGGCGACGATGCCGTCGACGATGTCGTCGATGTAGGTGTAGTCGCGCCGGCTGGTGCCGTCGCCGTACATCGGCACCGCCGCGCCGCGCGCCAGCAGATCGGTGAATTTGTGGATCGCCATCTCCGGCCGCTGGCGCGGTCCGTAGACCGTGAAGAAGCGCAGGCAGGCGATCTGCAGGCCGTAGAGATGATGGTAGTTGTAGCAGATCAGCTCGCCCGTGCGCTTGGTCGTCGCGTACGGGCTGATCGGCTGATCGATCGGGTCGTCCTCGGCGAACGGCACTTTCGGATTGGTGCCGTAGACCGACGACGACGAGCCGAAGAGGAAGGTCGTGGGACCGTGATGGCGCGCGGCCTCGAGCAGATGCAGCGTGCCGATGCAGTTGACCTCTTCGTAGAGCACCGGCTCGGCCAGCGACGGCCGCACGCCCGCGCGCGCCGCCAGATGCACGACCGCGTCGAAGCCGCGTGCGGCGAAGAGCGCGTCGATGCCGGTGCGGTCGCGGATGTCGAGCTCGACCAGGTCGACGGCGTCCATGCGATCGAGCCGACGGGCGGTGGCTTCGATCGCCGCGACGTTGGCGCGCTTGCGCGCGGGATCGTAGAAGTCGTTGAAGTTGTCGAGCAGCGTGATCTGGGCGCCCTGTGCGAGCAGGCGCTCGGCGAGATGGGAGCCGATGAAGCCGGCGCCGCCGGTGATCAGGATGTGACGCGCAGTGGACATGGATGCGGCAGCTCAGTAGGGCGGATGCGCGGCGGATGACGGCACGGAACCGATCGTCGACGACGCGACGGGGCCGTCGAGCGGGTCTGCGCCGCCCGGCGGCGCGTCGTCTTGGGCATCCTGATAGCGCTTGCGAATGCCGGCTTTCTGGCGGTTGCGGATCAGCCAGCGCAGAAAGCGCGATTCGTTGACGCCGACGATAACATCTTGAAGGGCTTCGTAGATTTGCGGGTCGTGGATCAGCCGGGCGACGGTGCCGTCGCCCTCGGTGACCGCGCCGACCGTGCGATCGAGCCCGCGCACCAGATCGCGCAGCTCGCCGAGCACCTCGTCGGCGTAGTTGCCGTCGTGGATCAGGCGCGGCAGCAGGCCGGGATTGTCGGCCTCGAGCGCCGCAGCCAGGTCGTCGATGCGCTGCGACGTGCGCTCGAGCGACGCGACGGTGTTGCCGATGCGCTGCGCCAGGGCCGGATCGCTGAGCTGGTCGATCAGGCCATCCTCGGCCTCGAGCGCCGCGAGCGTGTTGTCGAGCCGCTCGATGCTCGAGGCCAGGCGGTCGGCGAGGGTCGGATCGTGGATCAGGCGCGGCAGCAGGCCCTCGCCCTCGAGCAGGCCGGTGCGCACCTCGACGCTCAGGTCTTCGACGCTGCGCAGCATGTCGTTGGCCGAGGTCACGGCGCCGTGCGCGGCCTCGATCGTATCGCCGACCGTCGGCTTGCCCGCCGGCTGGGGCTGCATGAGCTGGCCGAGGGTGCCCTCGCCGCGCTCGAGGCGGTCGAAGAGGCTGACCAGCGAGCGCGAGATCGCGACCGTGTTCTTGACCACGTCCTCACCCGACGCGATCAGCCGATCGACGTCGGTCGCCGGCGCGGTCTTGATGCGTCCGCCGGGTTCGATCACCGCCTTGTCGGCCGAGCCGGTGGTCAGCTCGATGTATTTGTCGCCGAGCAGGCCGAGGGTCTTGATGCGCGCCAGCGAGTCGTCGCGGATGCGTGCGCGGTAGCGCGTGTCGATCGCGATCTCGACCAGCAGGCCCGGCATCTCGGGATCGCTCGGCAGCTCGACCCGCTCGACGCGGCCGACGCTGACGCCGTTGAGCTGCACCGGATTGCCGGCCTGCAGGCCGTCGACGTTGGTGAACGACACCTCGTAGTTGCTCATGCGGCGAAAGAGGTTCTGGCGCTCGCCGAGCAGCATCAGGCCGGCGCTGAGCACGGCCAGCGCGGTGAGGACCAGGATGCCGACGCGCAGCGTGGCGGCTCGTTCGTTCGATGCGTTCATGCCGTGTTCAACCTATCACCGAAGCCGCGCATCGCCGAGCGCCGCGCCGGCCCGTGGCGCTAGCTGCCGCCGACGATCGCGATGCCGGCCGAGGTGCCGATGCGGCTGGCGCCGGCGTCGAGCATGGCCCGCGCCGACGCCGCGTCGCGGATGCCGGCCGAGGCCTTGACCTGCAGCCGGCGGCCGGCGACCTTGGCGAGCAGCGCAACGTCCTCGACCGTCGCGCCGCTGGCCTGGAAGCCGGTCGAGGTCTTGACGAAATCCGCCCCGGCCTCGGCGACCAGCTCGGTGCCGCGGGCCTTCTCGCGCGCGGTCAGCAGGCAGGTTTCGAGAATCACCTTGAGCACGACGTCCTGGCCGCCGTGGGCCCGCGCCTCGGTCACCCAGGCCTCGAGATCGTCGCGCACGCGCTGGTCGTCGCCGGCCTTGAGCCAGCCGATGTTGATCACCGTGTCGAGCTCGGTGGCGCCCGCGGCGAGGGCGTGGCGCGATTCGTCGCGCCGGCTGCGCGGGTCGACGTAGCCGAGCGGGAAGCCGACCACGGTGCAGACCGCCGTGCGCTCGTCGTCCGAGCGCTCGACGTTGCTCGCCGCCAGCCGCTCGGCGGCGTGGCCAACCCAGCACGGCGGCAGGCAGACCGCGGCGAAGCGGTAGCGGATCGCTTCGTCGATCAGGCGATCGACGGCGGCGCCGGCGGCGTCGGGCTTGAGCAAGGTGTGGTCGATCGTGCGGTGCAGGGGGAGCGCGGTCATCGCGGGGACTCTCCTGAGGCCAGAGGGGGTTGCGGCGCTGCGGCCGGGCGGTCGGCGAGGCCGTCGTCGTCGTCGGCGGCGGCGAAACGCTGGTCGAGGGCGGAAGTGACGCGCATCCGTCCGAGGCGCGCGCCGACGAAGTAGTGACGCAGGATCTGGCGATGGTCGGCGCCGCGCTGGGCCATGGCGAAGGCACCGACCTGGCACAGGCCGACGCCGTGGCCCCAGCCGCGGCCGACGAAATGCCAACGGTCGCCGTCCTGGCGGACGTCGAACCAGGTCTCGGGAACGTCGAGGGTCCAGCGGATGGCGAGACCGGTGATCAGCACGCTGTCGCCGCCTTGGCCGAGCAGGCGCAGCTGGCCGATGCGTCCTGAGCGGCCGCGGGAGAGGATCTGCAGGCCCTCGAAGACGAAGCCGGGATAGCGCGCGGCGACCGTGCGGCGCAGGTGATCGGTGCTGTGGGTGCGTCGCCACTGGCGGCGCTTGCTGTGGCGCTGCAGATCGACGCTGGCCAGCGACTTGGGCTGGACGAGCGCGAGCGGCCGTTCGCCGCGGGCGTACAGCGTCAGGCGATCGCCCGGCAAGAGGCGCAGCGGCGCCAGCACCACCGGCGGCGCGTCGGCCGAGGCGGCGATCGGCGGCGCGGCGGTGAGCAGATCGTCGGGCAGCACCATGCGGTCGATCGTGCCGCTGTCGCGCTGCACGATCAGCGCCTCGGCGTCGCGCCGATGGACGAGCAGCGGCTCGCGCCGCAGCACGCCCAGATGGTCGGCGAAGGCGAAGAGCAGCGCATCGCGCGCCGCCGCGTCGAGCGGTGCGTCGGCCGAGGCGTGGTCGGGCGGCGGTCCGATCAGGCCGTACCGGCGCAGCGTATCGCCGAGCGGCCCGGTCGGCGCGTCGCCGGCCGGGCCGTCGGGTCCGAGCGCGGCCGCCAGCGCTGGATCGAGGACGTCGATCAGCTGCGCCGCCAGAATGCGCCGCACGCTCGTGGTGCGCAGGTCGACCAGCTGGTTCTCGCCCGGGCGCCCGCCGGCGAGCCGCGCCAGATGTTCGAGCCGGGCCGAGAAGCGCTGCGCGTCGCGGCCCGGCGGCGGCGGCAGCAGCCGCGCCATCAGCGGACCGATGAGATCGTCGCCGTAGTCGGGCGTGGCGCCGCTGCCGTCGCCGTCGTGGCCGAGCGTGATTTCCACCTCGCTCTGGATGCACGGCACGCCGCGCAGATAGGACGCGCGCTTGGCGGGGAAGACCACCGACACGTCGGCCGTGTGGCCGCCGCAGGTGGCGGTGTAGAAGACCTCGGCTGGCTGCGCCGCGCCGTCGTCTGCCGCGTCGAGCAGCACCTCGCCGGCGGTGGCGCGAATCGCGGCGTCGGTCATCGAGTGCTCGGCCTGCATGCCGCCGTAGACCTGGCAGCGCGGCGTGGCGCAGATGTCGTAGCCCTCGTGGCGGAACTCGCCCAGGTTGCGCAGCGTGTAGGTGCGCGCCGCGACCGTCTGCGCGCGCAGCGCGGCCGGCGCCGGATAGAGGCTCGGGCCCATCTCCTTGGGCACCACGCCGCGCAGGTACTGCTCGAGCGGCAGCTCGTTGATCACGTTGAGCGCGCCGCGGTCGTTGAGATAGAGCAGCACGCGCCCGCGGTAGCGACCGCCGTCGAGGCGCACGCCGACCGCATCGGGCGCCTCGATCGCCAGCCAGCGCCCCGGCACTTCGAACGAGGGCTGGTCGTCGAGCGTGACGCGCAGGCCCGGGGCGACCAGCGCGCCGCCGTCCTGCACGACCCAGCCCTCGCCGAGGTCGAAGCGGCGGGCGGCGGCGCGCGCCACGTCGACGTCCTCGGGCCGGTCGAAGCGTCCGATGCGGACGCGGTAGAGATCGGTGCGGGCGTCGAAGACGACGTCGGCCGGCAGATCGGTGCGTCGGCGCAGGCGCTCGGCGATGCCGTGGGCCTGGGTTTCGTCTTTGGCCGCGGAAATAGTATTAAACTATTAAAT
>JBCCOR010000112.1:0-10424 GCA_039025295.1 Acidobacteriota bacterium | reverse complement strand
CTTCTCTGTCACTAAGAAACAACCTAGCTATAACGCTAGGTGACCTTGGCCAATTAGATCAAGCAAGATCAATTGAAGAAAATCTTATATCAGACTTAAACAAGATTTATGGCCCCAATCACCCATCAACTTTGACGGCCAAAAACAATCATGCATTAACTCTAAGAAAACTAGGCAAAGTCATACAAGCATCTAATTACCTAAGCGAAATTCTGGAATCTCGCGAGCTTATCTCAGGCCCGGATCATCCAGACTCACTGACTGCAAAGAACAATCTAGCTGTAGTTCTAAGCAACGCTGGAAATTTTGAAAAATCCCGACTACATACAGAAGATGTATTGGCAAGACGTAAGCAAATACTAGGAATCGACCACCCAGCCACACTACGTTCTCAAGGAAACCTATCAGTACTGATGTGGCGAATGGGCGAAATAAGAGAGGCTAAAAAACAAGCAGAGGAAGTTCTGAAATACCAGAAATCCATATTAGGCACCCATCACGCAGATACAATAAATACTGCAATATCTCTTGCAATGATGCTTAGAGACTCCGGCGATTACAAGAAATCGATAACTGCAATAAAAGAAGTCATAACCCCAGACCCCAAAAACAAAGAAGACAAAAACAGACTGGAAGATGCCCAGGCATTATTCTTGATCGGAGAAAATCAAAAACACATCAGCCAGACAGAAAAACAAAAGCCATTCCTAGAAAGCTCTTTGAATAGTTACTTACGCGGAATAAAGACTCTTGAACTTCAAACACTAAGCGCAGATTTCTCTGAGACAACACGAAACGTCTATAAGGCTCGACATGCGCGTCGCTACCGTGAAGCACTCGCCGTTGGCCTGCTCTTAAACCAACTTGACACAGCCCTCCACATCCTCGAACGCTACCGCACCCAAAGCCTCCTCGACCTCTTGAACTGGAGCCGTCCAGCGACGCAAAGCAAAATTCCTTTGGCCTATCGTGAAGAACTCGCCTCGATCGGCATCCGCTACGACCGGCTCACCAAGCAGATCGGCGATCGCTATCCCGAGAAGGCGCCCGATCTGCTCGAGAAGCAGGCCGAGCTGCGACGACGGCGCGAGGTCATTCAAGGGCAGATCATCGCCGAGCGTCGCGCCGAGGAAGGATTTCTCAAGCCGCTCGACGCCAATGCCATCCGCGAAAGCCTCGACCCGGGTACGCTGATGCTCGCCTACAGCATCGGCAACAAAGAGGACAGCCATCTCTTCGTGGTCGACCGCGAAGGCCCGATCGACGTGCACACGATCGAACCCAACGCCGAGGCCCTGCAGGTGCAGGTCGATCGCCTGCGGACCATCGACACCAAGGCCACGAGCGACGCGAGCCGCGACGAGCTCAGCGGCTGGCTCTACGATCGACTGATCGCACCCGCCGCCGAACGCATCGCCCAAGCCGAACGCGTGCTCATCCTGCCCGACGGCCCGCTCCACTACCTCCACTTCGCTGCACTCACCCAGCCCGACGACGACGACCCGCGCGGCTGGCGCTACCTGATCGAACACCGGCCGATCCACGTCGTGCAGTCGGCCAGCGTCTACGCCGAGCTCAAGTCGCGCCGTCCGGCGCGCGATGCTGCCGAAGAACGTCCGCTGCGATGGGTTGGCGTCGGCAACGCCGTCTACCCCATCAAGACCGAAGCGATGACCCGAGCTGCGAGCAGCGACGATCGATCCGCTTCCCCGCTGCCCGAGCTGGTGCGAAGCGCGGAAGAGCGCGGCATCTGGAAAGGACTCGCCGAGCTGCCGCACACCCAGCGTGAGATCGAGCGCATCGCCGACCAGTTTCCGCAGGATCAGACGGTCGTCCTCATGGATCGCAGCGCCAACGAAGACCGCGTACGCGCCACGCTCGCCGACGCGCAGGTGGCGCACTTCGCCGTCCACGGCCTGGCCCATCCCGAGCAGCCCATGGACTCCTTCCTCGCGCTCAGCCTGCTCGACGACGATCCGCAGCTGCGGCACAACGGCCTGCTCCAGGCCTGGGAGATCGTCGATCACCTCCAGCTCGATGCCGATCTCGTCGTGCTCTCCGCCTGCGAATCGGCCATCGGACCCGAGCGGCGCGGCGAAGGCCTGATCAGCGTCAGTCGGGCGTTTCAAGTCGCAGGCGCGCGCTCCGTCCTGGCGAGCCTGTGGCTGGTCAACGACGCGTCGACCGCCGAGCTCATGATCCGCTTCTACCGCCACTGGCTCGACGGCCGATCGAAGGACGATGCCCTGCGCATGGCCCAGCTGGAGCTGATCCGCGGACCGATCGACGTGCCCGACGCAGGCGGCGTAGCCCGGACGCGCGACTTCAGCGCACCGCGGCACTGGGCCGCCTTCCAGCTCATCGGCGACTGGCAGTAGCGTCTGCCGCCGGCGGCACGTCCATGACAAATCCTTTTACAGCATCCCAACAGTGAACCGCTGTTCAGCCAAGCAAGCTTCTCGTAGCCTTACGCGGTCACCGCGCGGCGCCTCCGCGCAGCGCACGAAACGATTCCGCCATCACCCGAGGAGACCGTGATGTCCTTTGCCAAATCCACTGCTCGCACCGCCCTGCTGCCGCTTCTGCTGCTCCTGCTGATCGCCCCCGTCGCGCTCATCGCCGACAACCACACGCCCGACGCACCGCAGGTGATCGCGGTCAAGTTCCACGCCGACTGGTGCGGCAGCTGCAAGAAGATGGGGCCTGTCTTCGAAGACCTGACCAACAAGTACGACGGCAAGCCGATCCTCTTCGTCGAGCTCGACCTGACCAACAGCACCACCCGCGCGCAGGCCGAACTCCTGGCCTCGGCGCTCGGCTTCGGCGACGTCTACGCCGCCAACCAGGGCACGGGCTTCATCCTGCTGCTCGACGGCAAGAGCCGCCAGAAGCTCGCCAAGCTCACCGCTGATCAGAACATCAAGGCCATGGGCGCCGAGCTGGTCAAGCAGCTCGAGAGCCGCTGACGCCCAGCCCCAATCCCGCCGTCCGCCCGTCGGACGGTCCTCGCAGCGCCCCGCGCTCGGTTCGCCGAGGCGGGGCGTTCGTGCGTGCAGGGGAGCCGCGCATCAGGGCCACGCTCGCGCAGGAGCCGCCGCCGCGGAATGCCGTCGACCGGCGACGGAATGCCATCGGCGTGCAGCTGGACACCGTTGACCTGCCACTGAGCACCGTCAGCCTGCGATCTAGCCAGTTACAAAATATTGACAGATAGTGAGTGCAACTTCTTGAAAACACGCATCGTACCTTGAATCGAGTCAACGCACGGCTCACGACAGCGATCACGATCATTCTGAGGAGAACGCGATGTCCTTTGCCAAGTCCCCCATCCGCACCGTCCTTCTGCCGATTCTGCTGGTTCTTCTGTTTGCCCCCGCCGCGCTCGTCGCCGACGAACCCACCCCGAGCAACCCGAAGGTGATCGCGGCCAACTTCTACGCGGACTGGTGCGTGAGCTGCAAGAAGCTGACGCCCGTCTTCGAAGCGCTGACCCAGAAGTACGCGAACCAGCCGGTGCTCTTCGTCCAGTTCGATCAGACCGACGGCACCACCCGCGCGCAGGCTGCAGACCTCGCGTCGACGCTCGGCGTCAGCGACGCCTACACCGCCTACCGGGGCGCGGGCTTCGTCCTCTTGCTCGACGGCGAGAGCCATCAGGAGATCGGCAAGTTCACCGTCTTCCAAGACATCAACGCGATGGATGCCGCGCTGCGCAAGCTGCTCGAGAGCCGCTGACGCCCCGATCCAGCGCCGTCGTCCGCCCGCCGGACGGTCCTCGCAGCGCCCCGCACTCGGTTCACCGAGGCGGGGCGTTCGCGCGTCCGGGGCATCCGCCCGGGCTCAGGAACAGTCGGCGTCGGCCGCCTGCGGACCGAAGCGCGCGCGCATCCAGGCGCGCGAACGGCGCAGCGTGTAGAGACCGGGCGGCGGATGCGCGCAGAGGACGGCGTGGCCGGCCCGCAGCAGCCGCTCGCCCTCGGCGACGTGGCCCCGCCGAATCTGCAGCATCCCCAGCACCGTATCGGCCGCGGGCAGCCGAAACGACTCGGATGGATCGAGCGCCGCGGACGCCAGCTGCGCACGCGCGCGCGTCGCCCGACGGTACGCACGATCGAGATCGTCGCCGGCGACCAGCGCGACCCAGGCGAGGTTGAGCTCGGTATCGGCCACCGTCCAGTGCGCGTCACCGAAACGCGCACGCTGCAGGCGCATCGCGGTCGTGAACCGGACGCGCGCGGTCGCCACATCGCCCGTCTCGAGGGCGATCAGGCCAAGCGTGCCGTGCACGGCCGCAATGTCGGGATGATCGGCCACGAGCGTGCGCTCGCGGCTGGCCAGCGCCTGCGTCAGCTGCTCGACCGCACGAGCCGGCGATCCGCTCTGCCACAGCGCCCAGGCAAGGTTGACGCGATCGATCGCGGTATGCGGATGGTCGGGGCCGAGACGTTCGAGATCGATCGCCAGGGCGGCGTCGAGCAGCGGCACCGCTTCGTCGAAGCGCGCCTGGCCGATCAGGAGCGCCCCCAGATTGCTGTACGTGGTCGCCAGCTGCGGATGGCGATCGCCCAGGAGTGCCCGATTGACCTCGAGGGCCTCGCGCAGCAGACGCTCCCCTTCGACCAGATCGGTCGCGCGCATCACGCCCACCAACGCGCCCAGCGCGTTGAGCGCGCGGCCGGTGTGGAGATGACGATCGCCGAACAGACGTCGACTGGCGGCCAGGGCGCGGCGCAGCAGCGCCTCGGACTGCGCCGGCTGCTCGCGGTACAGCATCAGCGTACCGAGCGCGTGCAGCCGGTCGACTGAGGTCGGCCGTCGCTCGGCGTCCCCACGGCGGTCGATCGCGACGGCTTCGCGCAGCAGCCGCTCCGCTTCCTCGATGCGCCCACGGTTCTGCACCACCCGGGCCAGCGCAGCCAGGCTGTCGGCGATGCCCACGTCGGTGGCCGGCAGATGCGTGCGGCGCAGCGCCAGCGCCTCCTCCAGGATCGCCTCGGCGTCGTCGGCGTGCTGCTGGCCGCGACTGCGACCGAGCGCGTCGAGGCTGGCGGCCAGACCGATGGGATCCGAGCCGTCGCGACGAATCGCGACCGCGCGGCGCAGCAGTCGCTCGGCCTCGTCGTAGTGCGCCAGATCGCGGTAGACGCCGCCGAGCGCGGTCAGCGCCGACGCGCGCGGCGCATCGAGTTCGCGCAGGCGGTCGAGGGTGCGCGTCGTGCTGCGATCGAGGGCGCTGCGCAGGGTATCGCTGTACGCCTGACCGCCCGCCGGACCGATGACCGACACGACGTCGATCAGCGTCGCGCTGACCGCCTCGGCGGTGCGCTGCGCGCGCGCCGCGGCGTCGCGCTCGCGCGCCAATCGCTGGGCCTGGATCTGCGCCTGCAGCAGCGCCAGCAGCAGCACGAGGCCAACCGCCAGTCCCGCCGCCGACGCCAGGCGATGGCGATCGACGAAGCGGCGCAGCCGGTAGCGCCCGGTGCTGCGCCGGGCGCGGACGGGCAGCCGATCGCGCTGGCGACGCAGATCGTCGGCCAGCGCTTCGACGGAGGCATACCGCGCGTCGGGCGCAGCCTGCAGGGCCTTGGTGACGATCGCGTCGAGATCCGCGTGCAGCCGCCGACGGCCGCCGCCGGCGGACGCGCGCGCGGCCGCCGCGGACGGCGGCGCGGAGGACGTCCCGGACCGATCGACCGCCGGACGCGCGCCGACGAGCAGCTCGAAGAGCAGCACGCCCAGGCTGTAGACGTCGCTGGCGGTCGTGATCGAGCCGCCGGCGATCTGCTCCGGACTGCTGTAGCCCGGACTCCCCCAGCGCTCCGCGCGCGCCGCGTCGGGCGCCGCCGCGTCGGGCAACGCGGTCAGCTGCGCCGCGATGCCGAAGTCGAGCAGCTTGGGCGTGCCGCGCGCGTCGACCAAGATGTTCGACGGCTTGAGATCGCGGTGCACGACGAGCGCGCGATGGGCGATCGCCACCGCGTCGCAGACGCGCAGGAAGAGCGCCACGCGGTCGGCGTCGGAGAGCGCGCGCGCCGCGGCGTAGGCCGTGATCGGCACGCCGTCGACCAGCTCCATCACGACGTACGGCCGATCCTCGGGCGTCTCGCCAACGTCGATCAGGCGCGCGATCGACGGATGCTCGAGCGTGGCCAGAATCTGCCGCTCGCGCCGGAAGCGGGCGCGCGCGGCGCGGGTCGGCGCCGACGCCAGCACCTTGATCGCCACGTGCTGCGCCGTGCCGTCGACCGCGCGCGTCGCCCGGTAGACCACGCCGCCGCCGCCGCGGCCGATCTCACCCGCGATGCGGTACGCCCCGAGCGACTGCCCGGGGGCCAGCGGCGTGAACGGCGCCTCGTCGTGCGCCAGCAGCGCGTCGCGCAGCGCGTCGATGCCCGGCGGCTGATGCAGCACGCCCGCCGCCGTGTGCGCTTCCGCGTCGTCGGCGTCGAGCAGGCGCGCGGCCGCCGCGCGCACCGACGGCGACAGCGTCGCGAGGTGCGCGGCGCGCGCGGTCGCGGGCTGATCGATCATGTGCAGAAACGCCGATCGCGCTGCGCGCCAGATCGCCACGTCGTCGACCGGATCGCCGGTTCGGCTCACAGCGGATCGACCGCGGTCGTCGCCGCCAGCTGCGCGCGCAGCCAGGCGCGCGCGAAGCGCCAGGCGCGCCCGACCGTGGCGCGCCCGATGTTCAGCAGATCCGCGGTTTCGTCGTGGCTCAGGCCGCCGAAATAACGCAGTTCGACCACCCGCGCCGCGGTCGCGTCGATCTGCGCCAGCCGATGGAGCGCCTGGTCGAGGGACAGAACGTCGATCGCATCCGGCCCGTCGAGGGCGGGCAGCGTCACGTCGTCGAGGGGATGGTGCACGGCGTCGCCGCCGCGCTTCTGCCGCTGATGATGGCGCAGATGATCGACGATCAAGCGGCGCAGCACGCGCGCGGCGATGGCAAAGAAATGCGCCCGATCCTGCCAACCGGCGCGGGTTTGATCGATCAGCTTGAGATACGCCTCGTGGACCAGCTCGGTGGTCTGGAGCCCGTCCCGGGCATCGCGCTGGTTGCGCAGATGGCCGGCCAGGCGCCGCAGCTGCGGATAGAGCAGCTCGATCAGACGATCGCGCGCCGCCTCGTCGCCGTCGCGCCAGGCGTGCAGCAACTGGGTTACGTCGTCAGCGGGCATCGTGCACCCCTCGCGTCCAACGATCGCGCAGATCGGTGATCACGCCCGCGTCCGGTTGCCGCGTAGTGCAGTACACCCAACCAACCACCGGCCATCGGCCGGCCTTAGGGCGCTGCCGTGCCCACCAAACTGTCCATTCGGAGGTTCTTGTGAAAACCACACGTGTATCCACTGCTGCCCTGGCTGTTCTCTTCGCTGTGCTGCTCGGCCCGGCGCTGAGCGCACAGCCGTTTGTCGATGCGGCGACCTGCGCGGCGAACGCGCCGTTCAGCGCCGACGCCAACCTGCTCGTCGATCTCGACGCGCTCGGCGTCCCGGCGTCGGCGACGTCGCTGCAGGTGACGGCGCTGCACGGCGACGCGCCGTCGCTGGTCGAACGCTATCAGCTCCATCCCGCCGCGGAGCGCGGTCCGCGCGTGCTGCCGCTGTGGCTCGACGGCGCCTACGCCGATCCCGTGTTCCACGCCGTGCGCGAAGAAGTCCGCGACGGGCTGATGCTGGTCTTCACAGTCGACGAGGTCGAGATCGCCAAGGTGCCGCTGCACATCCTGCTCGCGGGCGACGCGTCGCTGCGCGCGCGCGAGGTCGCGGTCACGCCAGCGATCGGGCTCGCGGTCGACGACGCCGCGCCGGCGCACGCATCCGCCGCGCGCGCGCCCGAGTTCGGGTTCAGCTGTCCCAACCCGGGCGGCTTCTGCGAAGACGAGAAAGACTACTGTGAGAACGACTGCGACTTCGGCCTCAGCAGCTGCCTGCAGGCCTGCGAAGACGAATACCAGGCGTGCCGCTTCGGCCGCTTGACCAACGTGCGCAGCGAGCGCACGCTGATCAGCACCTTCAACCCCGGCTTCGCCGAGTGCGGCTACTACCCCTGGTACAAATTCTTCGACTACACGGCGTGGGACGTGACCTACGCGACCTATCGCAGCCGCACCTACGAAACCTACTACTGCCTGGCGACCAACCAGTCGTTCGACGTCATCGCGTCGGAGTCGACCTCGGTCGACACCGGCTACAGCGCCACCGGGCAGTCGTGCCCGCCGGCCAGCCGGCGCATCGGCTACATGGGCGGGCTCTGCCGCTGGTAGCGCACGACGACCGCAGTCGGTCCGTCGCGTGACGCGTCCTCGCGACGCCCGCGACCGGCCGATCAACGCCCCGTCTCGGCTCGCCGCGGCGGGGCGTTCGCCGTTGCGCGGTTGCCGGCGCGTAGCGCGTCCGCGCACGCCGGACTGGACACGTCGTAGACAGAGGCATGCATCTTCGGATGCGTGCGTAACAATATCTGTAATCTTTGGCGCACCCGCACGCGCCTTCCTGCCCATCGCCCACGCCGCGCCCGGCCCACAGCGACGTTCATCGCTTCATCGCGCGGCTTCGAGGATGTCTACCGATGCAACGTTGTCTTGTCTTTCTCGTTCTCAGCGCGACGCTCGCGCTGGCCGCGCCCGGCGCGGCGGCGGTCCAGGTCACCACGGCGGTCGAACTCGTCCAGGCCGTCGCCGCCGCCCCGCCGGGCCAGGTGATCGAACTCGCCGCCGGCACCTACGTGCTCGACCAATCGCTGGTCATGCCGGCCGGCGTCACGCTGGTCGGCGCCGGCGTCGACGCGACGATCGTCACCGGCGACGCCGGCTGGCTGCCGGGCGTCGACGCGCTGCCGTCGCAGGAAACCCCGGGTGCCTACCTGCTCAACCTGCTCAGCGGCGCCGTCGGCATCGAGATCTCGCAGATGACCTTCACCGCGCCGAACCTACACGGCGCGATCTACGCCTTCGACGCCGACGATCTCGAGATTTTCGACGTGCGCTTCGAGGGCTTCCGCTGGGCCGCGATCCGCGCTTTTCTGATGAGTCAGTTCAACGTCCACGACTGCGTCTTCGTCGACGCCGGCGGCCAGGTGCCCGGGCGCACCGCCGGTGCGATCTACGCCGACTTCACGCGTGATTCGACGTTCTGGAACAACCACATCTACCGCACGCCCGCGCATCCCTACAACTTTTTCGGCATCAAGGGCGAGCAGATCCGCTTCTCGCGCATCCACCACAACACGATCGAGGTCTCGTTCTCGCTCGAATTCCCCTTCCGCAACGACGAGGCGGTCGAGATCGACCACAACTACTTCCTCGGCGTGGTCTCGCTGCCGAAGTTCGCAGGCGGCCCGGTGTACACCGACAGCTTCTCCTACGACGTCCATCACAACGTCTTCCAGACCGCCTACGCGATCGAGCTGGCACGCAACCAGATGACCGTGCGCAACAACCTCTTTCTCTTCGACGTCTACGACGACGGCGGCAATCTGATGTCGAACTTCGGCAGCGAGCCGGTGCCCGGACCGCTGGTCTTCGCCGACAACCTGGTGCAGAACCCGGGGCGCGGCGTGCTGTGGACGCGCGGACCGCACGATCAGCTCACCATCCGCAACAACCACGTGCGCGCCGACACGCTGACGCGCGTCTCGGGCTTCTTCGGCATCAACGGCCTCAGCGACATGGCGACGGTTTCGATCCGCGACAACATCATCGAGAACACGGCCGATAACCCGCGCCCGCTGGTGCGCAACGTCGAGAGCACCCTCGCCCAGATCGAGAACAACATGCTGATCAACGTCAGCGACGTTGGCAGCTACGCCAATCCGACGACGTCGGCGGTCGCCGGCCCGACCGCGCCGCTGGCCTTCAGCGCCGGCGTCGACGGGCATTTCCAGGTCGATGGCTGGAACGTATCCGGGCTGCTGCCGCGTCACGAGGCCGAGGACTTCACTGCCGCGGACGGCACGGCGCTCTACCCGACCCAAGACCTTGGCGGCGGCTTCAAGGTCGGCAGCATCAGCCGCGACGACACGCTCGACTACACCGTCGTCGCGCCGCGGACGACCACCTACCGCGTCGCTTTCCGGGTGTCGACGCCGAAGGACGCACGCGCGTTCGAGGTGCTGCGCGACGGCGGCGTGCTCGACACGGTCACCTTCGACGACACCGGCGGCTTCGAGGACTGGACCACGGTCTTCGGCGAGATCGACCTGATCGCCGGACCGCAGACGCTCCAGCTGCGCGCCCTCGAAAGCCGCTGGGACCTCAACTGGTTCGCGATCGACCGCGACGAGATCCTCGCGCCGGTGACGATCCCGGCGCAGATCGAGGCCGAGGACTACGCGGTGAGGCGCGGCAACCAGCCCGAGCCGACCGCCGACGTCGGCGGCGGCGAGAACATCGGCTTCGTCGACGACGAGGATTTGCTCGG
>JBCCOR010000111.1:0-10432 GCA_039025295.1 Acidobacteriota bacterium | reverse complement strand
TTCAGGGGCTCCAGGGGCGGCGCGTCGACCCCGTGGGCGGCATCGCCCCACACCATGCGCCCGCCGCCGTGGCGCTGCCAGGGCTCGCGCTCTCCAGCGCGACTGAAGATGCCGTAGCGGCCATCCTCAGCGAACACCTCCAGGCGCATCTCGTGCGGCGGCTGGTCGGGCGCCGGCACAAAGAGGGCCCGCTCGAAGCGGAGATCGTCCAGATGGCTGAACGCGTCCCCGAAGAGCCGTCGACCCACGGCGACGCTGGCCTCCAGCTGGGCCGTGGCGGGGACGATGGCCGCGTTCTCGATCTGGTGTTCCTGAAGATAAAGATGAACGCGGTGGTCGAGGTTCAGATCGTGGATCCCGATGGCGCTGTCGACCGCGCTCACCTTGGAGACGCCCAGGAACGGATGAGGCGGGGCGCCGAGGCGGCGGGCGCGGTGCGCGTCGGTCTCCATCCAGAGGTCTGCGTGCTGCCACGGATAGCGGGGGAGATCGACAAAGCCGACCTCGTGGCGTCCGTTCAGGACCGACCAGTCGATCGGGACATGCAAGAGACTGAGCTGGCGGGCGGCCTTGACGAAGACGTCGATCTCGTAGGGCTCGCCGGCTTCGAAGCGGGGGATGTCCCGCCGCGCGGAGACGACGACCGAGGCGGTTCGACCGGCGGCGGCGAGCAGGTCGGCGATGTTGCCGCCGAGCACGGGGTGGGGCGCGATCTCGACGAAGGCGTCGTAGCCATCGTCGAGCATGGCCGACACGGCGGTGGTGAAGCGGACCGTGTCGCGGACGTTGTGGTACCAGTAGCGCGCGGTCAGGTGGCGTCCGCTCTCGCGCCGACCCGTCACCGTCGAGTAGAGGGGCAAAGCGGCTTCCTGGGGTTCCAGATGCGCCAGCCCGGCCAGCATCGAGTCTTCGAGCGGTTCCATGTGGTGGCTGTGGAAGGGGACGTTGACCCTGAGGTACTTCGTGAAGACGCCGCGGCCCTCGAGTTCTTTCGCCAGCGCGTCGATGGGCGGCTTGTCGCCGGAGAGGATCGACATCTCGGGGCCGTTGACGGCCGCGATGCTGATCCGGTGCTCCAGGCCTTGCAGCGCCTGCGCGGCCGCCTCCCGGGTCAGGCCGACGGCGAGCATCACGCCCGCGCCCGAGGCCTTGTCCTGCTCCTTGGCGCGGTTGTAGATGACGTCGACGGCCTGTTCCAAGGTCAGCGCCCCCGCGCCGTAGGCCGCGGCGACCTCGCCGATGGAGTGGCCCACGAAGCCCTGAGCCGTCACGCCGAGCTCCCGCCACATGTGGATGAGCCCGATCTGCATCGCCATGATGGCGGGCTGCGCGATGCGGGTCTCTCCGATGCGCGAGGCGTCGGCCGGCTGGGTCATCTCCCTCAGCAGGCTGTAGCCCGCGCGCGCTTCGAAGAGGGCGTCGATGATGGTGAGCGTCTCGTTGAAGAGGGCGCTGGTCGCCATGAGCTGCCGGCCCATGGCGTACCACTGGGGACCCTGGCCCGAGCAGACGAAGGCGATCTTCGGAGCGTCGTCGTCGTCCAGGTGCCCCGTCGAGCGCCGGTCGTCGGGCGCGTCGCGAACGTAGGCTTCCAGGGCCTCTCGGGCTTCGTCCTTGGCGCGCGCGGAGACCAGCAGCCGATGGGGAAAGCGGGTGCGCTGCGCGCGGATGGCCTGGGCGATCTGCCCCAGGGTGTGCGGGGTCTGCCGAAAAAACCCTGCGTAGGCCTCGGCCAGGGCCTTCAGCGCGGCCTCGCTCTTCGCGGACACCTCCAGCGTGACCGGCCCGTCGGTGCGCCGGGGGCTCGGGGCCGAGGGATGCGCGGAAGGAGGCGCTGGCGCATGGGCTTCCAGGATCGCGTGGGCGTTGGTGCCGCCGGCCCCGAAGGAGTTGACGCCGCCGAGGGCCGGCCCCGTCGAGGCCGGCCACGGCGCCGACGCGACGGGCACGCGCAGCTTCCACCGATCGAAGTCGATGGCCGGGTTGGGGGTCTCGAAGTGAAGGTTCTTGGGGATCTGACGATGGTGGAGGGCCAGGGCCAGCTTGATGAGTCCCGCGACCCCGGCGACGGCCTCCGTGTGGCCGATGTTGGTCTTGATCGAGCCGATGATCAGCGGCCGATGCGCGGGTCTGCCCTGGGCATAGACCGCGCCGAAGGCCGCTGTCTCTGCGGGATCGCCGACCCGGGTGCCCGTGCCGTGGGCCTCGACGTAGTCGACGTCCGCGGGGCACAGCCCGACGTCGTCGTAGGCCTTACGGAGCATGGCGATCTGCGCGCCTTCATTGGGCACGGTGAGGCCTTCGGGCGTGTGGCCGTCGGAGTTCACGACGGTGTTGCGAATCACCGCGTAGATGCGGTCCCCGTCGGCCTTCGCCTGGCGCAAGGGCTTGAGGACGACGACGCCGGCCCCCTCCCCGCGCACGTAGCCGTCTCCCTGGGCATCGAAGGCCCTGCAGAGCCCCTCGGGGCTCAGGAACCCGCCCTTGGACAGCTCGATGCTGTGCCCGGGATCGGCCATGATGTTGACGCCGCCCGAGAGGGCCATGTCCGCATCCCCGGCCCAGATGGCGCTGCAGGCGAGGTGGACGGCGACCAGGGACGAGCTGCAGGCCGTGTCGACGGAGAAGGTCGGTCCGCGCAGATTGAAGTTGAAGGCCAGGCGTGCGGAGACGGTGGTGTCCGCGGCCCCCATCGCGGTGTGGGGTCCGATGGCCTCCGGGACGCTGCCGGCGTTCTTGCGGATCTCGTCTCCCAGGAAGACGCCGACGGTCACCGCGGTGTTGGATCCCCACAGCTGGTCGAGGAGAAGGCCAGCGTCTTCGATGGCTTCGTAGGCGACCTCCAGCAGGTGGCGCTGCCTCGGGTCCATGCGCTCGGCCACCTTCGGATAGATGCCGAAGAAGCCGGCGTCGAATCGCGCCATTCCCTCGATGAAGCCGCCCCGTTTGCTGCAGATCTTGCCCGCTTTTTGCCGATCGGGATCGTAGTACGCGTCGATGTTCCATCGATCCCTGGGCACCTCGGAGATGGCGTCCCGGCCTTCCAGCAAGGCCGCCCACAGGCTCGCCGGGCCCGTGATCCCTCCGGGAAGCCGCGCGCCGATACCGATGATGGCGATGGGCTCCTTTTCTTTGGATCTGCAGCGAGGGGACGTTGACGCGGGCATTGCCTTCCTCAATCTTGGTTGTTCTGGCGCGTTGGCAGCGACACTCAACCAGATCGAGCGCAGGGTTGTCTAGCCAGGTTCCGTCATTCTGAAGTTGCCCCAATACTCCGGATGTCGATGGCGGTGATACCGATGTTCCGGGCAGCGATTGAGGTTTTCGATTGGCACCGACTCGACGGCGTGAAGATCAAACGCTCGTGGATCACCCCGCTGTAGAACGATGAAGTTGCCGAAACGCGCGCTGTCCGCCGGAGATGACCGGCAGGGCGACGTTGGGCGCGTCTACAAGGGGAGATAGGGAAGGAAGCGCGGGCAGGTCAGCTGAGAAAACGGTTGGCCGCTGATTCTTGAAGCGCTGAGGATCAATCCTGCGTTTGAGTCAGCGCCGAGGCCTGGTTCTCCACGATCGCAGCAGCCTGCTGAGGCTTTTCTCGAGCGAGCGCAAGCGCTTTGTAGTGGCGAGGCTCAGCCTCGCTGTTCTGCGCCTCTTGGTTGAGCTTTTGAACGCTGCCGCTGCCGATGTACTGCTCGACATAGAGGTTGATTTGCTGCTCGGGAAGGTTTTTGAGCTTCTCCGTCAGTGCGATCTCGGTATCGTTGGATTTCTTGAGTTCCTTCTCGAGCGACTCGAAAGCTGCGTTGTCGAGCGCTTTTGAATCCAATCCTGAATCGTGAGCACGCCTTTGTCGAAAAGCGTGATGTTGGTCTGCTTGAGCAGGATTTGAAAACCAAACACGCCGAAGAAGATGTGCCAGAAGGGCGGCCAGCCGGGCAGGCGATTGCCGACGACGTTTGCTGCCAGCAGCGTGGTCGCAACGAAACCGAAGAGTGAGATGCAGAAATAGAGGAAGCCGCCCGTATTCAGGCATGCGCTTCGGCTTGTCTTGGCGTGGCTCGGCAGCTCGATGGCGACGATCAGGAGCGTAAGGAGCACAAGGACGATGGCGGCCGCAGCGATCTCGAAAGGCTGGTACGCCAATGCCCAGGCCGCGGCGTCTGCTGCGTTGCCATCTGAAGTCTCCACGATGTGCGCGGGTACAACCGATTCATCAGAAGAGCGAGCGCTGAATGCGACGCTGTGCTTCGAGTCCTTCGGTTGTCGGGTAGTAGATGGAGAAGTCGCGGAGGGATGACGGCTGCACCTTGATCAAGTGCGCTTTCTCGAGACGATCGAGCTGCTCGGCGGTTTCGTCGGAGTCCAGGCCGGAAGCATCCTGGACTTCGCTGTGCTGGACTTTTCGCCTTTCCACGACCTGCATGAAGATGCGCCGCGCCCGCTCGTCGCGAAGGAGCTCTTGAATCTGCTCTTTGTTCATGTTTCAAAACCTTGCAGTCGTCGGAGATAAATCAAAGATTTGATCGATCATAGCATGCCAACGTTGCGCAGCAGAGAAGCACTCCGCGTTACCCCATGCGCATGAAGTGCCACCGCAGCGTGCGCGGGAAGGTCTCGAAGACCTCCGGGCGGATGCGGTCGCCGTGCTGGCGCAGGGCGCGCGCGAGGGGCAGGCCGTTCGCGACCTGCTCGATGACCTCGGCGGCGTCCTGGCCGGCGCGGGTGATGTAGGTCTGCCACACGGCCTGGCGGATCGACATCGTGCCCAGGCTGACGTTGGGCATCTGCGCCGCGCCGCGCTTCAAGACCGCCATCTTGCGCTTCAGGCTCGCCTCGCTGTCCATGCGCTCGCGCTGCCACGCGGTGTACGGCTTCGGAATCAAAATGTTGACCCCGAGATGGACGTTCGGCATGACGCCGGTCGTCTTCGCCGCCTCGCGGCCCAGGGCGCGGCATTCGGCTGCCAGGTCCAAGATCGCCTGGACGTCGTCCATGGTTTCGTCGGGCAGGCCGACGATGAAATACAGCTTCAGGCTGGTGAAGCCGTGCTGGAAGATCATCCGCACCTTCTCGAGCAGCATCGCGTTCGGAATCGGCTGGTTCATGCGCGGGCGCATGCGGTCGCGGCCGGTTTCGGGCGCGAGCGTGATCGAGCGCGCGCCGGAGGCGTAAAGCGGCAGGAGCGTTTCGGGCTTGACCGCCGGAATGCGGATCGACGACACCGCCGCGCGCAGGCCGCCGTCGTGCGATGCCTGCAGGATGCGCGCGATCTCGGGATGGTCGCCGACCGCCGTGGCGACGAAGCCGACCTGGTCGGTGACCGCGCGCGCGCGATCGAGGGCGTCGAGGATGTAGTCGGTCGGATGCCAGCGGAAGACGCCCATGCCGAAGGTCGCCCAGCAGTATTTGCACTTCTCCGGACAGCCGCGCGACATCTCGATCAGGAACTTCTCGGTGAACTCGGTGCGCGGCGTGATCAGGCAGCTGGTCGGCAGATGACCGGGCTGGCGCAGCTGCTCGGCGGTCAGCTCGAGCTTGCGCAGTTTGCCCTGGCCCAGCGGATCGTCGGCGGCTTCCGGGTCGTAGCGGCTCGGGACGTAGAAGCCCTCCGCCGACGCCAGGCGCTCGAGCGCGGCCGCGCGGTCGGCGTCGACGCCGGGGCGCACGTCGGCGAGCGCCGGCAGCAGCTCGGGCAGGACGTTCTCGCCCGCGCCGAGGCAGAACGCGTCGACGAAGGCCGCCATCGGCAGTGGGTTGATCGCCGCGCACGAGCCGCCCATGATCACCAGCGGATGCGACGCGTCGCGCTCGGCGCGGCGCAGCGGAATGCCGGCGCGCGTCAGCATGCGCAGCAGGTTGATGTAGTCCTCTTCGAACGACACCGAGAAGAGCACCGCCGGGAACGCGTTGAGCGGCGTGTCGAGCTCGACGCCGCGCGGCATGGCGTCGGCCGCGCCGTCGGTGAAGAAGCGCTCGGCCGCCCAGCCGGTTTCCTGGCCTTCGACGCCGTGGATCAGTTCGTAGACGCGCTGGAAGCCGAGGCTCGACATGCCGACCTCGTAGGTGTTGGCGTAGGCGAGCGCGACGCGGTGCGGGGCGTGCGGCGAGAACGGACGCGTGCTGCGCTCTTCAGCGCGGAACGGGCCCCAGTCGTGGACGGCGCGCGGACCGCCGCGGCGACCCGCGGAGCGGGCGCGGCCGGGACGACGAGCGGGACGGCGGGCGGTGCGGGCCATGGGCGAGTCGCGGATTCCGTGGACGGTGTGGACGAGGAACGCACAGCGCGGGATCGGGCGCTGGCGGGCAGCGCGCGGCGCGGCGGACGATCGGGACAAGAGGAGGTTTCGCGCGCCGGGTCGCGGCGGATGGGCCGGGCAGCACGCCCAATCACCCTAGCACGGGCGCGTGGTAGCGTCGCTCGTCGTCCAACCGCCCACGCGCTCACGGAGTCCGCTCATGTCCTCGATCCCTCTGAGAATCCGCACCGGCGCGCCGCTGCTGGCTGGTTCGCTGCTGCTGGGCCTGCTGCTCGCAGCCGGCGGCTGCGCGTCGCGCGACGCCTCGATCGCGCCCGATGCCCCGTCCGCCGGCGGGCCATCCGTCGATGCGCCGTCTGCGCCGATCGTCGCGTCGCCGCGCGCCGACCGCAATCCGATTGCGCCCGACGCGCGCGATCTGCCGGGCGACTGGGACCTCGCCGCCGGCACCCACGTGCGCTGGATCGCCGAGCTCGGCACCGAGACCTACGCCGGACCGACCGTCGCCGCCGGCCGCGTCTTCGTCGGCCCCAACAACGGCCAGCCGCGCGACGCTGACGCCGCCGACGGCAGCCTGCTGTGGCAGATCACCCACGCGAAGCGCGAGCCCCAGCATCTGGTCGACTGGCCGCTGCAGGGCGTGTGCTCGACGCCCGCCGCGACCGCCGAGGCGGTGTACTACGTCGCCAACGACGGCGTGCTGATGGCGGTCGACGCCGACGGCTTCCGCGACGGCACCAACGACGGCGTCGCCGACGAGCCGCGCGCCGGCGAGGCCGACGCCGATGTGCTCTGGCGCCTCGACATGCCGGGCGAGCTCGGCATCGTGCCGCATATGGCGTCGGCCTCGGCGCCGGTTTTCTTCGACGATCCCGACGTCGGTCCGACGGTCTGCGTCAACACCGGCCACGGCGTCGGCGAGGACGGCACGATGGCGCCCGCGCTGGCCGATCGGCCGAGCTTCCTCTGCGTCGACGCACGCGACGGCGCGATCCGCTGGCGCGACGCGTCGCCCGGCGCCGACGTGCTCGACGGCCAGTGGTCGGCCCCGGCCTACGGCGTCGTCGGCGGGCGTGCGACCGTCGTCTTCGCCGGCGGCGACGGCCGCGTTTACGGCTTTGCGCCCGACGGTCGCGCGCGCTGGCGGTTCGACGCCAACCGCCATCTGCGCCAGGCGCACGAGGAAAAGGGACGCGTGCTCGAAAGCCTGGTCGCGCCGCCGGTGATCGCCGACGGGCGCGTGCTGATCGGCATCGGTCACGATCCGGAGATGGGGCCGGGCGAGGGCAAGCTGTGGGCGATCGATCCCGGCGCGGCCGACGACGGCGCTGCGCTCGGCGATGACGCAGTCGCCTGGTCGTACGCCGCCGACGACTACAGCCGCGTGCTGGCGCCGGTGGTGGTGGCGGACGGCGTCGTCTACAGCGCCGACGTCAACGGCATCCTGCACGCGCTCGACGCCGCAACCGGCGAACGCCTGTGGATCCACGACGCCTTCGCGGCGATCTGGTCGCCGCCGCTGGTGGCCGACGGCCGCGTGTACCTCGCCGACGTCGACGGCGACGTGGTCGTGCTCGCTGCCGGGCGCGCGGTCGAGGAGCGCTTCGAGGCCAATCTCGACGACGCGATCCGCGCCGCGCCGTCGGCCGACGACCGCACGCTCTACGTCGCCACCCGCCGTCAGCTCTTCGCGCTGGCCAAGCCCGCAGGTTGACGCTGGTTTTTTGCCAATGAGGAAACCGCTTCCGGCGTCGGAGGCACCGGAAGCGGCGGCGGGAGGTATGCAGGACCCGTCGTGCGCAGCGCATGGCGCCGCACGCAGGGCGTTGAGGTTGTTTCCGAGAAGGTGAGGATCGCGCGGCGTTGCGCGGCGCCGCAGGGCGACGCAGCGCGCGGCTACGCGATCAGGGCGGGTCGCCGACGACGGGTCAGACGACGCAGGCGTGCGGGCGTGAGCGGAATCCGCGCGTCACCCTTGGCCAGATCGATCGTGCCCGCCGCCGTGTCGATGCGCACCGCCAGCGCGCCGGGCCGCCGCATCAGCGGCTGGAGTCCGGCGATCGGGCGCAGCTGGTCGACGAGATGGCGAATCGCGTAGTCGAGCCCGCGGGCCCGACCGGCGCGCGCGCCGCTCGGTTCGGCCGTCGCCGTCGCCCAGGAACGGGCGGCGTCGAGAATGTGCTGCAGCTGGTCGGCAAGATCGTTGTGGCGGCGAATCATGATCAAAGCTCCTTGGCGTCGTCCGGCTCCGTGGCCGGTTGCCATCCCCATGCTGCACAAAGGGTGCCAGCCCGGAACGCCCGCAAACGCAGCGGATTGTGCCCGCGACCTTCTCAGCTGTGGGAATCGCCTGAGAATGGCGCGGACGCCGACGGGAATCGGCGCCGCAGGCGATGGCCGGCGTGGAGCAGGGGGCGCAGCAGGCCGAGGCGCGCGGCGGCGGCCAGCGCGTAGCGCTCGGCGCCGAGGCCGAAGCGCCGCGGTCGGCCGCCGCGGCTGATCGCGATCACCACGCCGAGCACGGCGTCGGTCGGCACCGGTGGATCGGCGCCGCGGCTGTTGTCGCCGCGCACCCGCAGCTGCGGCGGCGCGCCGGCCATGCGGCCGACGACGCGATGCATGCGCAGGCGGCCGGCCGGATCGCGGAAGACCACGACGTCGCCCCAGCGCGGTGCGCGCATCGACGCCGGGGCGATGGTCAGCACGTCGCCGCTGCGGATCGTCGGTGTCATGCTCCAGCCGGTGACGGGCACGGTCAGCGGTCGCCCGTCGCGCAGCAGGCCACGGAGCAGCTGCAGCAGGCGATCCGGCGGCAGATCGATGACCAGCTGGGCGTCGGACATGTTCATGATTCTATGACCCGTCCTCGCCCCGCGCGAGGTCGGACGCTTCGCTTGCCGCCTCGGACGCGGGCCGCTAGCATCGCGAAATCGTTGTTTTGCAGCTGCGTGCTGCCTGCGTTTTTCGATTGTCGATCCACATTCGCCGCCGGTCTTCCATGTCCGCATCGCGCTTGTCCGCGCGCGCCTACAGGCGCCTGCGCAGCCTCGTTCATCCCCGCGCCCTGCGCGACCGCGTCAAAGCCTTGGCCGCTCGTCTCGGTCTGCTGCCTTGGTATTGGCGGGCGCGCGAGCGCGGCCGCGCGCTGCGTCGCGGCGTGTCGCCGACGCACATCGGCATCACCCGCGGCGCCTGGCGCGGGCTGCGCGCCGCGCAGGCCGCGCGCCGCGCCGAGACCCGGCTGACGATCGCGGTCGACGTCACCGCGTTTTGGGAGCCGCTGACCGGCATCGGCTGGTATCTCTACCGCCTGCTCGAGGCCCTCGCCGAGCGCGATGACGTCCGCCTGCGGCTCTACGGCCCCGATCTGATCGACACCGACGATCTGCCCGCGCCGGTCGTGCCGCTGCCCGAGGGCCCAGCGCTCGAGCTGGTGCGCTACTGCGTGCCGCAGGACGTCAACGTCGGCTACGTGCGCGCGGTCGAGTGGCTGCGCGGTCGCCAGGATCGCCTGATCGCCGACGATGGCAACCGCGTCCTCTTCGCCCCCAACTATTTCCTGCCGCCGCGCTTCCACCGCGCCGACGGCCGGCTGGTCGCGACGGTGCACGATCTCGGCTTCCGGCGCGTGCCGTGGACGCTGCGCGATTCGACCCGGGCCAGCCTCGAGCGTCATCTCGATGCCACCCTGGCGCGCGCCGCGGCGGTGATCACCGACAGCGAGACCGTGCGCGGCGAGATGATCGAGGCCGGCCTGATCGCGCCGGCGCGGATCGTCGCCGTGCCGCTCGCGCCGGGCCTCGGCCCGGTCGGCGCGGACGATGACGACGCGGCGGCGGACGCCGCCCCGCTGCCGGCCGACGCGCCGCGCGGCGCGTTCGTGCTGCACGTCGGCACGATCGAGCCGCGCAAGAACCTCGCCGTGCTGCTCGACGCCTGGCCGCGCCTCGACGCGCGCCGCGCCGCGCGCGGCGCCGCGCCGATCGCGCTGGTGCTGGTCGGCCGCACCGGCTGGAAGGCCGAGACCATCGACGACGCGATCGCCACCGGCGTGGCCGACGGCTGGCTGCATCGCTTCGGCTATCTCGACACCGCCGCGGTTCAGGCGCTCTACCGGGCCGCACGGCTGGTGGTGCTGCCGTCGATCTACGAGGGCTTCGGCCTGCCCGCGG
>JBCCOR010000110.1:0-10475 GCA_039025295.1 Acidobacteriota bacterium | reverse complement strand
CGCAGGCCGCCAGATCCCAGGCGTCCGACGGCGGCGCGGCGCGCGCCAGCGCCCAGGCGACGGGCGACCGTGCGACCGATGGCGCGACCGACGCGGGCGCTGGTGTGTCCGGTACCGGCGCGTCCGGCGCTGGGACGTCCGGCGCGGGCCCTGGGACGTCCGGCGCGGGCGGCGCGCGCGGCGGCGGCGACGGCGGCAGCGAGCCGATCCTGATCCTCAAGCCGTCGGGCCGGCGTCCGCCGCTCTTCCTGGTCGCGCCGATGTTCGGCTCGGCTTTTCAGTACCACCAGCTGGCGCGCTGTCTCGATCCCGATCAGCCGGTCTACGGCCTGCAGTCGCCGGTGCTGCACGGCGGCACCGCGCCCGAGACGATTCCCGAGATCGCGGCCAGCTACGTGCGCACGATCCGCCGCCGCTGGCCCGCCGGGCCCTACTGCGTCGGCGGCCACAGCTTCGGCGGCTGGGCGGCGTTCGAGATCGCGCGGCAGCTGCGCGCCGCCGGCGAGACCGTCGCCTTCGTCGGCATTCTCGGCACGTGCGCGCCGCCCGCGCTGGCGGCGCCGCTGCACGCCCACGCCCTCGAGCAGATGGCGCAGTGGCTGCGCGATCACGCCGATCTGCAGCGCGACACCGCGCTCGGCGACGCCGCGCGCGTCGCCTGGCACCAGGCCGCATCGACGCCGCTGCAGCAGGCCGCGTCGGCCAACGCGGCGGCGGCGCTGCGCTATCTGCCGCGTCCCTACGAGGGCGATCTGTCGCTCTTTCTCACCGCCGACCTGACCTCGCCGTTCGACCACACCCTCGGCTGGTGGCTGCTGGCGACGCGCGAGATCGACGTCGCAGTCCACAGCGGCAATCACCTCAGTACGTTCACCGAGCCGCACGTCCAGGACCTGGCGCGTCATCTCGACGCCGCCCTGCGCCGCGCTGCCGCCCCCACCACCGCCGCGACCCGGAGCCCATCATGATGTCTGCATCTCCGCCGCTCCCGCTGCCGCCCGGCATCGGCAAGCCGCTGCCCCAAGCGATCCGCCTGCTGAGCATGGACGGCGGCGGCATCTACGGCTACATCACCGCCCTCATGCTGCGCGCGCTGTGCGCGGAGGATCCGAACTTCCTCTCGCCGCTGGCCTATCAGCCGGAGCAGGCCACGCTCGGATGGATCGAGCGGCCCGGCGCGGTCTGGGCGTTCGCCGGCACGTCGGCCGGCTCGCTCAACGCCCTGCTGCTCGCCAACGCCGAGGATCCGCGCGCGTTCGTCACCTCGGGTCAGCTCGAGGCGTTCTGGCTGAACAGCGGCGCGATCTTCGCGCCGCCGTCGATGCAGGACGGGCCGATGGGGATGCTGCGCTACTGGATGTCGTACTGGAGCCTGGTGGGCTGGTTCGGGACGGCCGAGTACGAGCGGTTCCTGCGCGACCACTTCGGCGACCGAACGCTCGGCCAGCTGAAGCATCGCGTGCTGCTCACCAGCTTCAACTGGACCGGCGAGCCGAGCGGCCGATGGCGACCCAAGGTCTTCGTCAACTTCCCCGCGCGGCGCGAGCCCGATCGCCAGATGCCGATCTGGCAGGCCGCGTATCTGGCGACCTCGCCGCCCGGCCTGCGCCAGGTGCGCTGGGGCTTCGGCGACGGTGGCACGGCGAGCCCGGATCCGTCGCTGTCGGTGCTGGTCGAGCTGATCCGCATCGGCCGCAGGGAGGCGGCGAAGAGTCTGAAGTCGACGGCGTCGCGCGCCTCGCGCGACCGCGTGCTCGCCGACGAGATCAGCCCGGTGCTCAAGAACGCGCGTCTGCTCTCGGTCGGCGTGTGCAGCAAGATTCCCGCCTACGAGCGTGCGAATTTCGATTTCGGCTCGCTGATGTTCAATGCGCTGCCGACCAATCCGTCGCGGCAAAACTACTGGCCGCCGATGTGGCAGATCAGCATCGATCCGGCGACCGAGTCGTCGGTGGCGACGTGCCAGGCGCTGCTCGGCGCGCGCTGTCATCGGCTCGATCCCGATCTGCTCGGGCCGCCGGCCGAGCCGCCGACCCTGGCGGCGACGATGCTGGCGCGCAATCCGATGTGGCGTCAGCATCTGATCGAGCGCCAGCAGATCGCGATGCAAACGCCGGAAGCGCGCGCGGCCGTGCAGGCGGCGGCGACGTTCTTGCGCGAATGGTGGTCGCCCGAGAAGCCGCACCTGCCCGGGCCGCCCGATGTGCGTGCGCCGCAGCCGCCCGAGCCGCCCTTCGCGCCGTCGACGGACGACGGTCCGTAGGGCGGACGATGCGCGAGATTCCCGGCTTCGACGTCACTGAGACGCTGGCGGAGAAGCGCAAGACGATCGTCGTGCGCGCGGTGCGCCAGCGCGACGGACGGCGGGTGGTGCTCAAGACGACGCGCGATCCGTATCCGTCGCCGCGCGATCTGGCGCGCTTCAAGATGGCCTACGAGCTGTCGCGACGCTTCGATCATCCGTCGCTGGTCGCGTGCCTCGATCTGATGCCGCTGCGCAAGGCGTTCGTCCTGGTGATGGAGGATTTCGGCGGCCGCGATCTGGCCGCGACCCTCGCCGACGGTCCGCTGGCGATCGACGTCTTCCTCGACTGCGCGATCCAGCTGGTCTCGGCGCTCGACCACGTCCACGGCCACGGCGTGATCCACAAGGACATCAAGCCGTCGAACCTGATCTTCGACGCCGAGCAGGGTCGCCTCGGCCTGATCGACTTCAGCATCGCCAGCCGGCTGACGCGCGAGACCCAGAAGCTGGTCGGCCCGCACGTGCTCGAGGGCTCGCTGCCCTACATCTCGCCCGAGCAGACCGGGCGCATGAACCGTCCGCTCGACTACCGCAGCGATTTCTACTCGCTCGGCGTGACCTTCTTCGAGATGCTGACCGGCCAGCTGCCGTTCGCCAGCCGCGACGCGATGGAGCTGGTGCACGCCCATCTCGCCAAGACCGCACCCGACGTCGCGACGCTGCGGCCCGAGGTGCCGGAACCGCTGGCGGCGATCGTCGCCCGGCTGATGGCCAAGACCGCCGAGGACCGCTACCAGAGCGCGCGCGGCCTGCGCGCCGATCTCGCGCGCTGCCGCGACGCCTGGCAGCGCGACGGCCGGATCGAATTCTTCGCTCTCGGCCGCAGCGACGCGCTGTCGCGCTTCCAGCTGCCGAACCGACTCTACGGCCGCGACGACGAGCGCGCGCGGCTGCTGGCGATCTTCGACCAGGTCGCCGACGGCGGCAGCGAGATGGTGCTGGTGGCGGGCTACTCCGGGGTCGGCAAGACCGCGCTGATCGAGGAGATCCACCGGCCGATCGTCGAGCGCCGCGGCTACTACCTGGCGGCGAAATTCGACCAGTACCGGCGCGACATCCCGTTCGCCGCGATCAGCCAGGCGTTCCGCGGCCTCATGCTGCAGCTGTTCACCGAGCCCGCCGCGCAGGTGGCGGCGTGGCGACAGCGCCTGCTCGACGCGCTCGGCGGCATGGGGCAGGTGGTGATCGACGTCGTGCCCGAGCTCGAGCTGGTGATCGGCGCGCAGCCGGCCGTGGTCGCGCTCGAGGGCCAGGAGGCGGTCAACCGCTTCGTCGACGTCTTCGAGCGTTTCCTGGGCGTTCTGACCTCGCGCGAGCATCCGCTGGCCTGCTTCCTCGACGATCTGCAGTGGGCCGATCCGGCGTCGCTGCGCCTGCTCGAGGCGATCATGGACCGCCGCGACAACCATCATCTGCTCTTGATCGGCGCCTACCGCGACAACGAGGTCGACAGCGCGCATCCGCTGATGCTGATGCTCGAGCGGCTCGAGGCCCGCCATCCACCGCACCGGATCGAGCTGCAGCCGCTCGATCTCGACCACACCGCGGCCTACGTCGCCGACACGCTGCGCACCGACGTCGAAACGGCGCGTCCGCTGGCCGAGCTGGTCTACGCCAAGACCCGCGGCAATCCGTTCTTTCTCGGCCAGCTGCTGCTCTCGCTCGAGAGCCGCGATCTGCTGCGCCACGACTTCGACGCGCGCCGGTGGACGTGGGATCTGGCGCAGATCCGGCTGGTCGCGGTCAGCGATCAGGTGGTCGATCTGATGGTGCAGAAGATCCGCGGCCTCGATCCGGCGCTGCAGCAGCTGCTGCGTCTGGCGAGCTGCCTGGGCAGCATCTTCGATCTCGACACGCTGGTGACCGTCGGCGACGCGCAGCTGACCACCCGCCGGGTCGTGCGGCTGCTCTTCGAGGCGGTGCAGGCCGGGCTGATCCTGGCGCTCGACGACAGCTTCAAGTACTTCGCCGGCGCCACCAGCGACGAGAGCACGGCGTCGCTGCCGGCGCTGACGCCCGAGACCCTCGACGCGCTCGCGCAGGACGCCGACCCGGTGGCCGACGGCGACCCGGCCGGCGAGAACCTGACCTTCGCCTTTCTCCACGACCGCATCCACGAGGCGGCGTATGCTCAGATGTCGGCGCGCGAGCGGCGCGAAGCGCACGGCCGCATCGGGCGGACGCTGGTCGACAGCCTCGACGACGCGGCCCTCGACGAACGTCTCTTCGACGTCGTCAACCATCTCAACCTGGCCTCGGCGCTGCTCGAGGATCGCGCGCGCCGCACCGAGCTCGGCATCCTCAATCTGCGCGCCGGCACCAAGGCGCGGGCCAACACCGCCCACGTCGCGGCGCGCGACTATCTGCGGCGCGGCCTCGCGCTGATGCCCGACAACGGCTGGGACACTCACTATGCGGCGCTCTTCGATCTCCACGTCCAGCTGATCGAATGCGAATTCCTGTGCGGCGATCTCGACCGCGCCGACGCGCTCTTCGACATCGCCGTGCAGCATGCGCGCACCGGCCAGCATCAGGCGGTCGTGCACGAGCTGATGATGAACGTCTACATGTCGGGTCGCTTCGCCGAGGGCGTCGCGCTCGGCCGGCAGGCGCTGCGCCATTTTGGGATCGAGCTGCCGCAGGATCCGGCGGTCTTCCAGGACGCGCTCGACGCCGAATTCGCCGCGCTGCAGACGCGCCTCGCCGACCGCGATGTTGTGGCGCTGGCCGAGATCGCACCGAGCCCCGACGACGATCTGCGCATCACGATGAGCCTGCTCCATCAGGTTTGGAACAACTCGTACTTCGCCGAGGGGCATCAGGCCCACGGCACGCTGGCGGCGCTGCGCATCGTCACCCTCTCGCTCGACCGCGGCACCACCAACTACACGTCGTTCGGCTACGTGATCTACGGCTGCTACCTGACCTGGGTGGTCGGCGACTACGACGCCGGCTATGCCTACGGCCGGCTGGCGCTGGCGCTGCTCGAGCGCTACGACAACATTCATCTGGTGGCGAAGATCAACAACCTCTTCGGCCACTTCATCAGCCCGTACAAGCGCAGCATCGGCGCCTGCGTGCCGCACTACGAGGCGGCCTACGAGGCGTGCCTGCTGACCGGCGATCTCTGGTACGGCGTGTGGGCGGTCGACTTCGCCGTCCACGCCCGCTTCGCCCAGGGCGTGCCGCTGCCCGAGGTGCTGCGCGACGCCGAGAAATACCGCGACTACGCCCGGCGCACCGGCAACGACAACATGGCCGAGCTGCTGGTCACCGACGAGCAGATGGTGCGCAACCTAATGGGCGAGACCGCCGCGGCCGACGCGCTCGACGGACCGCACTACGACGAGGCCGCGGTGGTGGCGATGCTGGAGGGCATCCCGTGGGATTTCGGGCTCCTCTGGTACCATCTCGACCGCGCCGTTCTGGCGATGCTCTACGACGACATCGACCGGGCGCTGGCCCATTCCGACGCCGCCGAGGCCAAGCTCGATTCGGCGCCGGGCATCTGGCTGGTCACCGAGCAGGTGTTCTGGCGCGCGCTGATTCTCGCCGAGGCGCATCACGCCGGGCGCGCGCCGGACGGCGTCGATCTGCGCGCCGAGGTCGCGGCGCGCGGCGCCAAGCTCGCCGAGTGGGCGCGCTCGGGCCCGGCCCCGTTCCTGCACAAGCAGCTGCTGATCGAGGGCGAGCTCCGGCGCATCGACAGCGGCTCCGGCGATCTGCGCGCCGTTCTGCGCAGCTACGAGCGCGCGGCCGAGAGCGCCCTGCAGTTCGGCGTGCTGCATCTCGCCGCGCTCGCCAACGAGCGCGCCGGCCGGCTGATGCACAGCCAGGATCTGCCGCGCGCGGCGGGCGGCTACCTGACCGAGGCGCTGTACCTGTACCGACGCTGGGGCGCGACGCGCAAGATCGAGCGCCTGCGCGACGCGCACGGCGATCTGGTGCCGGCCGAGTTCGCGCAAGCCGATCTGCTCAGCGTCGACTCGACCAGCACGTCGACCGGGCGCCTGCTCGATCTGCAGGCGATCCTCAAGGCGAGCCGCATGCTTTCGGGCGAGATCCGCCTCGCCGATCTGCTGCGCCGGATGATCGCGCTGCTGATCGAGAACGCCGGCGCCGAGCGCGGTGCGCTGCTGATCGAGCGCGACGGCCGCTGGGTGGTGGCCGCCCACGGCGGCTATACCCGCGCGCCGGTCGAGGTGCCGTCGCGCGGCGTGCCCTACGACGAGAGCCCGATGCTCCCGACCGCCGTGGTGCACTACGTGCTGCGCACCGGCCACGACGTCGTCGCCGACGACGCCACCCTCCACGCCACGTTCGGCGCCGATCCCCACGTTCGCCGCGGCCGCGTGCGCTCGCTGCTGTGCAGCCCGATCCACTCGCATCAGCGCCTGGTCGCGCTGCTGTATCTCGAGAACAACGTCACCAGCGGCGCCTTCACCGCCGAACGCCTCAACGTGCTGCAGATCCTCTCCGCCCAGGCCGCGATCTCGTTCGAGAACGCGCTGCTCTACGCCGATCTCGAGAACTACACGCAGCGCCTCGAGTCGACCGTCGCCGCGCGCACGCGCGAGCTGCAGACCAAGAACCGCGAGCTCGAAGCCAAGCATCAGGAGATTCTTCAGACCCAGCAGCAGCTTCTCATCCAGGAGAAGCTCGCGTCGCTCGGTACCCTGACCGCCGGGGTCGCCCACGAGATCCGCAATCCGCTCAACTTCGTGCGCAACTTCGCCAGTCTTTGCCGCGAGCTCAGCCGCGATCTGTCGAACCAGCTCGGTTCCGACGCGGCTGGGCGCGACGGCGATCGCGGGACGATGCGCGCGCTGGTCGCCGATCTCGAGGCCAACCTCGAGCGCGTCGACCAGAACAGCCGCCGCATCGACAGCATCGTCAGCAGCATGCTCTCGATGTCGCGCGCCGCCACGGCGAGCTTCGAAGACGTCGATTTCAATGCGCTGGTGGCGGAATACGCCAAGCTCGCCTACCACGGCGTGCGCGGCAGCGACCGCCGCTACGACAACGTCGCGCTCGAGATCGATCTCGATCCGTCGATCACCCAGGCGCGGGTGGTGCCGCAGGACATCGGCCGCGTGCTGCTCAACCTGTGCAGCAACGGACTCTACGCCGCCCTCGAGCGCGCGGACGACGCGTCGGCCGAAGCGCCTGCGCTGCGCGTCGCCACCCGCGATCTCGGCGACCGGGTCGAGCTGCGGGTGCGCGACAACGGCCCGGGCATTCCCGACGACGTCGGCGACCGCATCTTCCAACCGTTCTTCACCACCAAGCCGCCCGGTCAGGGCACGGGCCTCGGCCTGTCGATCTGCCACCGCATCGTCGTCGAGCAGCACCGCGGCAGCCTGCGCGTCGACACCCGGACCGGCCGCTACACCGAGCTGATCGCACGCCTGCCCAAGCGGCCGGACGGCGTCGGCGAGGCACCCGCCGCGGAGAGCCTGCCATGAACGAATCGCCCACGCGCCCGCCCCACGGCGACGACGCGCCGCCCCCGCGCATCGGTCCTTACCGCATCGACGGCCAGCTTGGCGTCGGCGGCATGTGCACCGTCTACCACGGCCACGACGAGCGCCTGCTGCGGCCGGTGGCGCTGAAGCGCGTTCGCGCGCCGGAGAAGGCGAAGCGGCGGCCGAGCCTGATCGACGAGGCGCGCACCGTCGCCAAGCTGTCGCATCCGAACATCGTGCAGGTCTACGATTTGGCGCATCACGAGGGCCAGGACTGGATCATCATGGAGCGGGTCGACGGTGCGACCCTGCAGCGCATCGTGCGCCAGCGCGACCCGACGGTCGACGAGATCGTGCGCTACGCCGTCGACATCGCCAAGGGTCTGGCCGCGGCCCACGCCCGCGGCATCGTGCATCTCGATCTCAAGCCCGAGAACGTCATGGTCACGGCCGAGGGCGTCGCCAAGATCCTCGACTTCGGCCTCGCCGGTGCGCCAAAGCCTGGCGCGCCCGACGCGGGCGTGGTGCGCGGCACGCCGCGGGCGATGTCGCCCGAGCAGGCGATGTGCGAGGCGATCGACCATCGCTCCGATCTCTTCTCACTCGGCTCGCTGCTCTACGAATGCCTCGCCGGCCGCTCGCCCTTCCTGGCCGCCGACAACAGTCCGCATCGCACGCTGGTGCGGGTGTGCACGCTCAAGCCCGTGCCGCTGCGCGCGGTGCGCGACGACGTGCCGCCGGCGCTCTCCGATCTGGTCGATCGCCTGCTCGAGAAGGTGCCGGCGTGCCGGCCGGAGAGCGCCGAGGCGGTCGTGCTGGCGCTCGAGCGCGCCGAGCGCGCCGCGCCGAGCACGATGTCGGTGCTCTTCGTCGACGACGAGCCGGATTTTCAATTCCTGCTCGAGCAGTGGAGCCGCCGCCGCTTCGAAGACGGCCGCTTCGCGCTCTCTTTCGCCGCCGACGGACTCGAGGCGCTCGCCAAGCTCGAGGCCGATCCGTCGATCCATCTGGTGTTCACCGACCTGAGCATGCCGAAGATGGACGGCCTGGCCTTGATGGAGGAAATCGCCGCGCTCGAGCAGCCGTGCGTCACCGTCGTGGTGTCGGCGTTCGGCGACATGAAGAACATCCGCGGGGCGATGAACCGCGGCGCCTTCGACTTCATCACCAAGCCGTTCGACTTCGCCGATCTCGAGGTGACCTTGGACAAGGCGGCGCGCCAGGTGGTGACGGTGCGCGAGAGCGTGCGGCTGCGCGCCGAGAACCGCCTGCTCGAGGAGCGCAACAAGGTCATCCGGGTGGCGTTCGGGCGCTATCTGCAGGGCGATCCTGATCTCGGGCGCGCGTTCGGGCCGATGCTCGAGTACCTGCAGTCGAGCCACGATCGCCGTCAGGTGCTGGTGGTCATGGAGATCGACGGCTGGGCCGCGTGGCTGGAGGCGTCCGCGTCGGTGGCGGCGTCCTTGACGCGCGTCGCGCGCTTCGTGACGGCGCTGCTCGACACGGTGCGACGCTGGCGCGGCGCGGTCCTGGCGCTCGACGACGGTCAGCTGACGATCGGCTTCGGCGCGGGCCTGTCCCACGAGATGGCGGTCGACCGGGCGACGCGCTGCGCGAGCGAGCTCTGGCGCGCCGTCGACGATCTCGGTGCCGCCCAGCGCGGCGAGGGCGACGCGGCGGGCGACGGGCTGGCGGCGCGCATCGTGCTCGACGTCGACGAATCGCGCGATCTCACGTCCGACGGCGAGCTGGCCGACGCCCTGGCGCGCGCCAAGGAGGTCCTGACGCGCGGTGCGAGCGATCAGATCCTGGTCGTGCGGAGCGCGAGCGAGATCGAGACGCTGGTGCCGATTCCGCCGGACGCCTGAGGTGCGCGTGTCCGGCATGGGCGCATGGGCGTCCTGGTCGAGGTGGTGTCCGACGGCGTCGCCGGTGCGGCATTGCTGCGATGGCGTTGGGCTGGGATCCTACGGCGCGACGATGTTGCCTTCGAGCCGCAGGGTGATCGCGGCGTCGCCGGGCCGACCGGTGGTGACGACGAGTGTGCCCGCGTACTGGCCCGGCGCGCTGCAGTGCAGGCGCACGCGCAGATCCGTCGCCTGGTTGGGACCGAGCGCGTCGGTGGGCGCGACGATCAGGCGGAAGCACGACGAGCCGGTCAGCGTCGCGCCGACGGCGACGGTCGTGCCGGCGTGGTTGCGTAGGCGGAAGGCGCGCGAGACGGGCGCGCCGGCCGGCGTCGATGGATAGACGTGCGGCGCATCGGGCGCGAGCGCGGCGTCCTCGGGCAGGCGCGTCAGGCCCAGCGGATCGGGCAGCAGCTGCACGCGATCGAGATTGAAGCCGCCGCGCTCGATCGTCAGACGCAGCTGCTGCGGCGCGCGGTTGACGTACAGCGAGCCGAGATCGACGTCCTGCCAGCTGCCCCAGCCGCCGGTGATCGGCAGATCGCGCGCCGGCAGATGCGCGCCGCCGGCAAGATGCGCGCCGAGGCGTCCCGACGCGCCTGGTGCGGCGATGCGGGCGCGCACGCGCACGCGCTGCGGCTGGCTGGCGCGCACGGTGTAGCCGAGCCACTCGCCCGGCGCCGTCCAGCCGACGAGCGGGTTCGGGCCCTGCGCGGCGAGGTCGACGTCGCCCGTGCGCAGATGACCGCCGGCGTTGCCGGGCGTCGTATCGACGTAGGCGACGTCGGGTCCGCCGTG
>JBCCOR010000109.1:0-10508 GCA_039025295.1 Acidobacteriota bacterium | reverse complement strand
CCCGTTCGCCCTCGCCACCAACTGGGCCGACAAGAACGACTTCTCGGGTCGCTTCCTGAGCCTGCGCGCCGAGCTCGTGACCATCGACCTGACCCCGAGCCTCGGCTGGCAGGTGAGCGAGAACTTCAGCGTCGGCGCCTCGCTGGTCGTGCGTCTGTCGCAGGTCGAGCTGCTGCGGCGTGCGCCCACGGTCAACCCGTTCACCAACGGCGTGCAGGACGTTGCCAGCGTTTTCCTCGAGAGTGATCTCGACACCGGCGTCGGCGCTGCGTTCGGTCTGCTGCACAAGGTCAACGATCGCTTTTCCTGGGGCCTCTCCTACCGCAGCCGCATCGAGGTCGACTACGAGGGTGACGGTCGCCTGACCCAGATCTCGACCGGCAACGCGCAGCTCGATGCGATCGTCGCCGGCAGCCTGCCGTTCGACACCGATCTGCCGCTCGAGACCTCGATCGAGTTCCCCGACATGGCCAGCCTCGGCTTCGCCTTCCAGGTCACGGACCGCACGCTGGTCGAGATCGACGTCAACTGGACCGGCTGGAGCTCGTTCGACCGCGTCGATCTCGAGTTCGCGACCGCGCCGGACCTGACCACCGAGCTGATCCAGGACTACGATGACGTCTACAACTACCGCATCGGCGTCGCGATCGACACCGACCGGGGTACCCAGTGGCGCTTCGGCGCGCTCTACGATGAGACGCCGCAGCCCGAAGAGACCACCGGCCCGCTGCTGCCGGACGCGGACCGCATCGGCGGCACGATCGGCTGGGGCAACGAGCGCCTCGATCTCGCCCTGATGTACCTCGACTTCGACGAGCGCACGACCACCACCAACCGCGAAAACTTCTTCGGTACCTACAAGACCGAGGTCTGGCTCTTCGGCGCCACCCTGAAGTTCTGAGTCGGCGCGCCTTCCGGCGCCTGCTCCGATCGGCAAACGCCCCGGCTGTCCACGCGGACGCCGGGGCGTTTGGCGTTTGGGCCGCGCGGCCGTTGCCCGCGCGTCCCGATGAGCGGGTCATTCGTCCCACAAGACTCGACAGGCATGCGTCGATCTGTCACGGTCGATTTACCACTATTTTCTTTTGCCGTAGGTCCGGGCAGGTGCCCGACAGCGGACGCCGCTCGACGCCCGTGACGACACGGGTTGCGTCGAGTCGGCAGCGCCGTTGCTGCGCGCTTGCCCGATGGCCGGCGGCCGACCACCACCGCTTGGAGGTGTCATGCCTGATGGTTCGTTGTTGTCCCGAGGTCCGTCGCATCGTCCGACGATGCGGCGTCTGTCGATCGTCCGTCGTGCGATTGCGCTGTCGCTCGTCCTGATCGCGTGCGCGGTTTCCGCCGCGGCCCAGGAAGCGCCCGCTCGCACCTTTGCCGGTGCCACCGACACAGTACTCGTCGAAGTGCCGGTCGAGGTCACTCGCAAGGGCGAACCTGTTCGCGGCCTGACGGCTGAGAATTTCGTCGTTCTCGACAAAGGGAAGGCGCAGACGATTACGCAGTTCGAGGTCGTCGATCTGCAGACGGTCGACGCGCTCGACGCGCTGCCGATCGCGGCGCGGCGTCACTTCCTCTTGCTCTTCGATCTTGGCTTCGCCCAGCCTACGTCGCTCGCCAACGCGCGTGCAGCCGCGCTCGACGTGGTCGACAACGGCCTTCATCCGGCCGATCTGGTGGCGATCGGCACCTACAGCCGCAACCGCGGTGCGCAGCTCAAGCTCGCCTTCACCAGCGATCTCGATCTGGTGCGCAAGACCCTGATGGCGCTCGACAGCGAGGCGCGCGACCGCGGCCAGATCGGGCCGCTCGGCCTCGCGCCGAGCAGCGATCAGCGGGTGGCCAACGCCTTCGCCACGTTCGCGGCGCAGGCGGCGACGAACGAGCGGGAGCGCGTTCGCGATCGCGTCGCCAACGACCTCGCCGGCGGCGGCGATGGCCTGGGCGACGGCAGCGGCAGCGGCGAGGGTGACGCGGAAGCGAGCCCGGAAGGCACAGGTCCCTCGGCCGACTCGGCCAGCGCCGGGCGCATCCGCGCGCGCCAGAACGCCGACGCCGAGCGCCAGCGCATCGTCGACATGACCCGCGCCTACGAGGAGCTGTCCTCGATCATGGCCGGCATCGACGGCCGCAAGCACGTCGTGCTGTTTTCCGAGGGCTTCGACAGCGATCTCGTACTCGGCCGACGCGATCGCGAATTCCGCGCGGCCAACGCCGACACGGCCAACAGCGGCGAGCTGTGGGCGGTCGACAGCCTCGAGACCTTCGGCGATATGAAGACCGTCAACAACCTCGAGGCGATGGTGCGGGGCTTCCGACAGGCCGACTGCATGGTGCACTCGGTCGACGTCGGCGGCGCGCGCATTCTCGGCACCGACGGCGGGCGCGACGGCCTTGCCTTCATGGCCAACAACACGGGCGGCGTGTTCTACGAGAAATTCAACGACCTGGGCGCGGCGATGAGCGACCTCATGAACCGCACCAGCGTGACCTATCTGCTCGCCTTCCAGCCGCAGAACCTGGGCGACGACGGCGACTACCGCAAGCTCAAGATCAAGCTGCGCGACGTCCCGCGCGGCACCCGCGTCAGCCATCGCGCGGGCTATTTCGAACCGGATGCCGACGCCCGGATCGATCCGCGCACGCAGCGCCTCCAGACCGCGCAGCAGCTGCTTGACGGCCGCGAGGGCGGCGCCCTCGCCACGCGGGCGACCGCGCTGCCGCTGCGCAGCGCCGTGCCCGGCATCGCGTATGTGCCGGTGCTGGTCGAGATCGAGGGCGACAGCATCCTGCGCGGCATGGACGACGTCGCGCGCGCCGACCGCAAGAAGGTTGCGCTCGAGCTCTATGCCTACGCCATGGACGTCGACGGCGAGGTCGCCGATCACGTCGTCCAGCGCCTGACGATCGATCGCAGCCAGTTCGCGCTCACCGACGCCAGTGGCCTGCGCGTGATGGTGCCGCTGGCGCTGCAGGCGGGTGACTACGCCGTGCGCGTGCTGGTGCGCAACGCCGCAACCGGTGGGGCCGGCCTGCGCATCGTGCCGCTGTCGATTGCCGACGCGCTGGTCGCCGGTCCGGCGAGCGCTGCCGCTGCGGGTGACGACGTCGCGGCGTCGGCGGCCGACACGGCGCTCCTGCCGCCGATGTTCGCCGAGCGGCCGGGCGGCTGGTCGCTGGTGCGCGCCACGCGCGCGGTGCTGGATCCGATCGCGCCCGCGCTCGAGCTCTTCGAGATCGCGGGCACGCCTTTCGTGCCGGCGATCGACGCGGCGCTGCAGCCCGGCAAGCCGGCGCCGGTGGTGCTGCTCGGCTACGGCCTGCAGGGACGCGAAGGCGAGATCGCGTCGCTGGTGCTCGGTCCCGACGGCCAGATGATCGCCTCGGGGCGCCTGGCCGTGACCGCCGCGGCTGAGGGTGACGGTCTCGACCGCGCGCTGAGCGTGTTCCACGTGCCCGAGGGATTGGCGCCCGGCGACGGGTATCAGCTGCTGGTCGAGGCGCCCGGCGGCGTGGGCCTGCAGCACGCGCTGTCGTTCCGCGTCGACAGCCAGTCGCCGACCGATCGACTGCTCGCCTTCCGCGATCCGCGCGCGCTGCCGCCGCCGCCGCGCGCGTCGGATCCGGCGCGCCGCGCACCGACGGTCGACACCCGCGTCGCCGACGGCGCGGCCTCGCCCTACGAGTCGCTGCTGGCGCGCATCGACACCGCGGACTACGGCGCCCTGCTCGACGAGCTGGCACGGCTCGAGGTCGCCGCGGTGACGGAGAATCCCGAGCGCCTCGTGCCGCGCCTGCGCCGCGCCCAGCTGCGCGTCGCCGATGCCTTGGCCGACGGCGAACCCGAAGCGCTGGTGCCGATCCTGCTGCTGCACCACGATCTCTGCCTGATGCACAAGCGCGAACGCCGCACCCATCTGATGCACCACGGCCTGGCGATGACCCGCGCGCTCGCCAAGCGCTACGTCGAGGCCGCTGGTGGCGTGCTCGGCGCGCGCAAGGAGGCGGCGCGAGCGCTGGCCAGCCTGGGCGGTCATCTGCAGGCGGCGGGAATGCGCATGGGCATGCGCGCCTTCGACGCCGCGCTCGTCTTCGATTCCGACAACGAGGCTGCACTGCTCGGCCTGGCGGCCTTCCACGAGAAGCACGGCGGTCCCTACGAGCACGCCGTCGATGCGCTCGAGCGCCTGGTCGCGGCCCATCCCGAGAGCCGCGAGGGCCAGCTGCGCCTCGCGCTCAACCTGCTGCGCCTCGAGCGCGACGTCGACCGCGCGCGCGGTCACCTCAGCGCGCTCCACAGCGGGACGATCGGCGACTGGATCGAGATCCTGGCCGCGCAGGAGCTGGCGCGTCTGCGCGCGCGCGAAGGCGATCTCGACGGCGCGATCGCGCTGATGCGGCACGCGGTCGAGCGCGCACCCGACGTGCAGAAGTTGCGCATTCAGCTGGCGTATCTGCTCGATCGGGCACAGCGCAGCGGCGAGTCGGTCGCCCTGCTGCGCGGCGTGCGCGCGCCCGCGCCGGCCGGACCTGCGGCGGACGCCGATCCGGCGCGCAGTCGCTACAACCAGTGGCCGCTGCGCGCGCTGGTGCTCGATCGTCAGGCGCTGCAGGACGGCGCGGTGCAGCGACGCGGCCTGCTCGCCGCGGCCGCTGAGCGGCTTGCCGCGAGCGGCGCAGGAGGTGGCCAATGAGCTGGGCGCTGCTGATCGCGCTGCTTCAGCTGGCGGTCGTGCCGCAGCCGCTGCACGCGCAGGAAACCGAGATCGAGGATCTGCAGGTGCTGATCGTGCGTCCGTCGACGCTCGAGGCGGTTTTCGGCGTGATCGAGGTCGAGGCCGAGGTCACCGGCCCCGAGACGAACGCCGCGCTCGAGCTCTTCGTCGACGGACGTTCGCGCGGCGTGCGCGCGCGGCCGCCCTACGTGTGGCGGGTCGACGTCGGGCAGGAAAACGTCGAGCATCGTTTCCGGGTGGTGGCGCAGACCGAGTCGGGCGGCGCCGCCGAGTCGGTCATCTCGACGCCGGCGATCAAGATCGACGAGGCCCTCGACGTGCAGCTGCAGCAGCTCTACGTCACGGTCACGCGCGACGACGCGCGCGTGCTCGATCTCGAGCCCGACAGCTTCCGCATCACCGACGACGGTCGTCAGCACGATCTGGTGACCTTCGCGCGCGGTGACGTGCCGCTGACCGCGTCGATCCTGATCGACGCCAGCCGCAGCATGGCCGGTGCGCGCATCGAGGCGGCGCTCGCCGGCACGCGTGCCTTCATCGACGGCATGCGCGGACTCGACGAGGCCAAGCTGGTGCTTTTCTCGGACCAGGTGCTGGCGTCGACGCCGTTCACCGGCGATGTCGAGGTGCTGCGCGCGCCGCTCGAGACGATCGGGGCGCGCGGCAATACCGCGATCAACGACCATCTCTATCTCGCACTCAAGCTGCTCGACACCCGCCAGGGACGGCGCGTGGTGGTGCTCTTCACCGACGGTGCCGATCTGCACAGCGTGCTCGACATGGAGGACGTCCTCTGGTTCGCGCGGCGCAGTCAGGCGCTGATCTATTGGATCCGCCTCGACACCGACGCCGGCGGCGAATTCTCGACCGCGTGGCGCAACGCCGCCGGCAACCAGGCCCAGCTCGACGCGCTGACGCGCGCGGTGGCGCAGAGCGGTGGTCGCATCGCGCGCATTGCCGCGGTCGACGACATCGAACCGGCGTTCCGCGACATCATGCTCGAGCTGCGCGAGCAGTACGTGCTCGGCTACTACCCGCACGACCGCAAGGTCGACGGCAGCTGGCGCAAGGTCTCGGTGCAGGTGCGCGGCGGTGGCGTCGAGGTGCGCACGCGCGGTGGCTACGTCGATCGCTGAGTCGTTTGGTGGCTGCGTTGTTCGGTATCGGGTGCTTTTTGCGTTTTTGACGGCTCGGTGCCGCGGTCGATGGAGGCCCGCTTCACGTTTGCTAGAATCCCGATCGTGAACGACGCCATCATTGTCCGCGGTGCCCGCGAGCACAATCTCAAGAACATCACGACCGAAATTCCCCGCAACCGCCTGGTGGTCATCACCGGCGTGTCCGGCTCGGGGAAATCGTCGCTGGCCTTCGACACCCTGTTCGCCGAAGGCCAGCGGCGCTACGTCGAATCGCTGAGCGCGTATGCGCGTCAGTTTCTCCAGCAGATGGAGAAGCCGGACGTCGACGCGATCGACGGTCTCTCCCCTGCGATCTCGATCGAACAGAAGTCGGTGTCGAACAACCCGCGTTCGACGGTCGGCACGGTCACCGAGATCTACGACTACCTGCGCCTGCTCTACGCCGCGATCGGCGTGCCCTACTGCCCGGACTGCGGCAAGCGCATCGAGCCGCAGAGCATTCAGCAGATGGTCGACCGCATCCTCACGCTGCCGGCGAAGACCAAGCTCGTGCTCTATGCGCCCTTCATCCGCGGCAAGAAAGGCGCCTACAAGAAGCAGCTCGAGCAGATGGTGCGCGACGGCTTCATCCGCGCGCGCATCGACGGCCAGGTGGTCGATCTGTCGGAGGGTGTGCCCGAGCTCGACAAGAAGCGCAAGCACACGATCGACGTCGTCATCGATCGCCTGGTGATCAAAGACGGCCTCGAGCAGCGGCTGTCGGCGTCGCTCGAGACCGCGCTCAAGGTCGGCGACGGCCTGGTGATCCTCGCGCCGCAGGGCGCCGAGGAGGAGACGCTGTCGCAGCACTACGCCTGCGCCGAATGCGGCTTCAGCGTGCCCGAGATCACGCCGCGGCTGTTCTCGTTCAACAGTCCCTACGGCGCGTGTGAGACCTGCGGCGGACTCGGCACGCTGACCGTGGTCGATCCCGACAAGGTGATCGTCGATCCCAAGCGCAGCATCAACGCCGGCGCGGTCGCGCCCTGGCGACCGGGCACCAACTCGTTTCAGATGCGCAAGGTCGAGACCCTGGCCGAAACGCTCGGCTTCTCGCTCGACACGCCGTGGAACAAGCTGCCCGAGTCGATCCGCCGGGCGATGCTGCACGGTTACGACGAGGAGATGACCTTCACCATCGAGAGCGAGCGCTCGAGCTACGCCTGGCAGGGGACCTTCGAGGGCCTGATCCCGCGGCTCGAACGGCGGCACAAGGAAACCGATTCGGCGGCGGTGCGCAACGAGATCGAGAAGTACATGTCGGTCCGCACCTGTGCCAGCTGCGGCGGACGCCGGCTGCGGCGTGAAGCGCTGGCCGTGAAGGTCGACGAACATCCGATCGACGCGCTGATCGTGATGCCGATTCGCGAGTTGCTGCCGGTCGTCGACGCGCTCGATCTCTCGTCGCGCGACCGCACGATCGCCGCCAAAGTGCTGCAGGAGATCCGCGACCGCCTGGGCTTTCTCGCCGACGTCGGCGTCGGCTACCTGACGCTCGATCGCGCGTCCGGCACGCTGTCGGGCGGCGAGAGCCAGCGCATTCGGCTCGCGACCCAGATCGGCAGCAAGCTGATGGGCGTGCTCTACGTGCTCGACGAGCCGTCGATCGGCCTGCATCAGCGCGACAACGAGCGGCTGATCCGGACGCTCCAGGAGATGCGCGATCTGGGCAACTCGGTGCTGGTGGTCGAGCACGACGAAGACACCATCCGCGCGGCCGACTGGGTGCTCGATCTCGGGCCAGGCGCGGGCGTGCACGGCGGCGAGATCGTCGCCGAGGGACCGCCCGAGGATCTCGCGCGGCATCCGCGGTCGCTCACCGGCCGCTATCTGCGCGGTGATGCCGAGGTCGCGCTGCCGCCGCGGCGCGCGGTCGACAAGAAGACGCGCATGCTGACCGTGCGCGGTGCGCGGCACAACAACCTGCGCAACATCGACGCGCCCTTTGCACTCGGCCGCCTCAACGTCGTCACCGGCGTGTCGGGCTCGGGCAAGAGCAGCCTGGTCAACGACATCCTGCATCGCGCCCTGGCCAAGCACTTCTACCGCGCCAGCGCCGATCCGGGCGAACACACCAGCATCACCGGTCTCAAGCATCTCGACAAGGTGATCGCCATCGATCAGACGCCGATCGGCCGCACGCCGCGCTCGAATCCGGCGACCTACACCAACGTGTTCAACCACATCCGCACCCTGATGGCGAAAACCCCGGAGGCGCGGGTGCGCGGCTACAAGCCCGGGCGTTTCTCGTTCAACGTCAAGGGCGGGCGCTGCGAGGCCTGCGGCGGCGACGGGCAGATCAAGATCGAGATGCACTTCCTGCCCGATATCTACGTCACCTGCGACATCTGCGGCGGCAAGCGCTACAACCGCGAGACGCTCAACGTCCGCTACAAGGGCCTCAACATCGCCGACATTCTCGACGGCACGGTCGAGCAGGCGCTCGATTGGTTCGCCGACATCCCGGCGATCCAGCGCATCTTGAGCACCCTCAACGACGTCGGCCTCGGCTACATCAAGCTCGGCCAGCCGGCGACGACCCTGTCGGGCGGCGAGGCGCAGCGCGTCAAGCTCGCCACCGAGCTGTGCAAGCGCTCGACCGGTCGCACCCTCTATCTGCTCGACGAGCCGACCACGGGCCTGCATTTCGACGACGTCCACAAGCTGCTGACCCTGCTGCAGCGCCTGGTCGACAAGGGCAATACGGTGATCGTGGTCGAGCACAATCTCGACATCGTCAAGAGCGCCGACTGGGTGATCGACCTCGGGCCCGAAGGGGGCAGCGGCGGTGGCCAGCTGATCGCGGCGGCGCCGCCCGAGACGATCGCTGAGGCCGCGAGCAGCCACACCGGCGCGTTCTTGGCACCGATTTTGGCTCGCCATCGCGCACGCACCGAGGAACCTGCGGCTACCGCGGCGGCGAAGTAGGAACGAGGAGCAACCGCCTATGCCTGCCGCTTCGCCGCATACGCTGCTGCTGGTTGAGGACGACGACCTCAGTCGCGAGATCCTGGCACTGCACATGGAGTCGGAGGGCTTCCGCGTGCTGCAGGCCTCGGACGGCCATCAGGCGCTCGAGATGACCGGCATGCAGGCGATCGACCTGATCTTGCTCGACGTGATGATGCCCGGTCTGTCGGGCATCGACGTCCTCGAAGCGCTGCGCGCGCGCGCTAGCCATCGCGATCTGCCGATCATCATGGTCACGGCGCGCGATCAGAGCGAAGAGATGGTGTCGGCATTCGAACTCGGTGCCAACGACTACGTCACCAAGCCGTTCGACCTGCCGGTGGTCCTCGCGCGGGTGCAGGCACAGCTGCGCGGTCGCGAGCCGCGTCAGGCGCCCGCAACGATGCCGTTCGAGGCCAAGGTCGGCACGGTACTCGACGGCAAATACCATCTCGACGCGGTGCTCGGCAGCGGCTACGCCGGCACGGTCTACAGCGCCCACCACGTGCGGCTGCAGCGTCCGGTGGCGATCAAGATCTTCAATCTCGATCTCGACGGCACCCACGACGCTGCGGCGCTTGCGCGCTTCGAGCAGGAAGGCATTTCCGCCTGCCGCGTGCAGCATCCCAACGCCGTGCAGGTGCTCGACATCGCGGTGGCCGAGCAGGGCGTGGCGTATCTGGTGATGGAGCTGCTCGAAGGCCGGACGCTGTACCAGCTGCTCGAGGAGGAGGGTCTGATGTCGCCTGCGCAGGCGCTCGAGATCCTGTCGCCGGTGTGCGACGTGCTGCACGAGGCGCACGAGAGCGGCCTGGTGCATCGCGACATCAAGCCCGCCAACATCTTCCTGCAGGAGACCCGCTACGGCCGCACGGTCAAGGTGCTCGACTTCGGCATCGCCAAGCTGATGGGCGACAGCGGCTCGTCGCCGACCGCTTCGCAGGAGCTGACGGTCGAGGGCAGCATCAAGGGCACGCCGGCGTTCATGGCGCCGGAGCGCTTCTCGGACGAGTCGGGCGACGACGGCAGCGGCGATATTTACAGCGTTGCCGTGACGCTCTACCAGATGCTTTCGGGCCATCTGCCGTTCGAGGCCGCCCAGGACAATCCGGTGCGCTTGGCGCTCATGCACATGCGCGAGGAGCCGACCCCGCTGCGCCACTGGCAGCCGCCGCTGGAAGGACCGATCGAACGGGTGGTGATGCGGGCGATGGCCAAAGATCCGACGATGCGCCCGGCGCCGCGCGCGCTGGCGCGGTCGTTCGCCGCAGCCGTGGCCGACGCCGGCGCCGCCGGTCATCGGACGGGCCGCGTCGTCTGAGGCCCGTGTATGCGCGGCGTCAGTGATGACGCCGGCAGCTGAGCCCTTTCAGATAGCGACCCTCAGGAAAGGCGAGCGCGACCGGATGATCGGCGCCGGCGCCGAGCCGCGCGACGATCGCCGCGTCGATCGGGCCCCCGTCGTCGCCGGCCTCGAGCGCGGCGTCGGCGACGACTTTCTGGAAGAGCTCGGGCGCGAGCAGGCCGGAGCAGGAAAAGGTGAAAAGCGTGCCGCCCGGGCGCAGCAGCCGCAGCGCCAGCCGGTTGAGATCCTGATAGCCGCGACAGGCGCGGGTGAGATGGGCGCGCGCAGCGACGAATTTCGGTG
>JBCCOR010000108.1:0-10654 GCA_039025295.1 Acidobacteriota bacterium | reverse complement strand
GGCTGAGCGGCGCGGCGGCGGACGTCGTACTCGACATCGACGCCGCACGCACCCACTGGGTGGGCGACGGCGTCCGCCATCTCGGCGGCCGCACCGCGACGCTGGTGCGCCGCAAAGGACTCGGGCAGCCGGCGCACGTCGCGCTCACCCTCAGCTGGTGGCAGGACGACGCGGTCGCGCGTCCATCGCTCGACGCGACGGATGCCGCCGATCCGCAGCCCGGCCTGCCGATGCCGGCGGCAGGCGACAAACGCGGTACGATCCCGGCGGATAGCGCCGCCGCCACCGCTTCTCCGCACCGCGACCGGTCGCTCGCCGCTTGACGCGCCGCACACCTTTCGCTTCATCCAACCTTCCTGAACGTCCACGATCGTGCCGCAGCCCATCCGCATCGCCTGCCTCTTCGTACCGCTCTTCCCACTCGCCGCGCGTCTGCGCGCCGAGCCCGAGCTGCGCGGTCAGGCGGTGGTGATCGTTAGCGGCAGCGGTCCGCGCGCAACAGTGGTTGCGGCCACGCGCGCCGCGCGGCAGGCCGGCGTCAGCGCGGGCCAGACCCTGACCCAGGCGCGCGCCCGCGTCGCCGACGTCATCGCCCGCGGCCGCGATGCCGCCTGCGAGCGCGCCGCTCAGGAAGCGCTGCTCGACGTCGCCCAGACGCTCGCACCGCGGGTCGAGGACGCCGGCGAGGGCCTGGTCTATCTCGACATTACCGGCCTGGATCGCCATCATCCCGGGCCGGACTGGGAGCAGGATCTCGGGCGCATCCTGCAGCACGACGTCGAGCACCAGGCCGGCCTGCCGGTGTGGATCGGCATCGCCGGCTCGACGGTCGTCGCCGGCTTGGCCGCCCGCCGCGGCGCCGGGCCAACGATCGTCTCGCGCGGCGAGGAGGCGTCGTTTCTCGCTCCGCTGCCGCTCGATCATCTCGATCCGACCCGCGACACCCGCGACGTCCTGCGCGGCTGGGGCGTGCGCACCCTCGGCGATCTCGCCCGCCTGGGCGTCGACGAGGTGCGCGATCGCCTCGGCGCCGAGGGCCAGCGCCTGCATCGCCTCGCGCGCGGCCACGCCGACGCGCCGCTGATGCCGCGCATCGTGCCACCGACCTTCACCGAGGGACTCGAGCTCGAGTGGGCGCTGGTCGAGCGCGAGCCGCTGCTCTACGCGGTGCGCGCTGCGCTCGAGCGCCTGATCATCCGGCTCGCGAGTCAGGGCCTGGCCTGTCGGCAGCTCGACCTGACGCTGCGGATCGATGCCCAGCCGACCGACACGCGCAGCTACACGCTGCCGAGGCCGACACGCGCGCTCGGGCGCATGCTCGAGCTGATCGACCTCGATCTCGAGCGGCGTCCGGCCGCCGGCCCGATCGCCGGCTTCACCCTCACCGCGCATCCCGACACGCCGCGGCGCACCCAGCTCAGCCTCTTCGGCCCGGAGGCGCCGTCGCCCGACGCGCTGGCCAACGCGCTGGGCCATCTCTTCCAGCTGCTCGGCGAGCGACGCGTCGGCACGCCCCTGCCGCGGCGCGATGCCCATCCGGGCACGCCCGACACCGCGCCCTACGATCCACCGGATCCGCCGGCGTTCACGCCGCCGTCGCGGCCAGGACGCGGCCTGCTGACCGTGCGCAACATCGATCCGCCGCGCAAGCTCGTGGTGGTGCTGCGCGACGATCCCGCACCCGCGGCAGCCGTCCACGAGGCGCCGGCGCCGGCCTACGACGCGCCGGTCGACGAGACGCCCGCCGCCTTCATCGACGCGCCCGATGCCGCCGCCGACGCGGTCGAGGACGCGGCCGGCGGTGAGGGCTCAGGACCGCCGAGCTGGATCGCCACCATCGACGGCGACGGCGGCGATCCGCTGCACATCGAGGGCGGCGTGCGCGTCGCCACCGGGCCGTATCCGATGCAGGACGACTGGCGCGCGCTGCCCGATCGGCGCGTGTACTGGGACGTCGAACTCACCGATGGCGGCCTCTACCGGATCTACGAGGATCTCGACAGCGGCAGCTGGTTCCTCGACGGCATCTACGACTGAGCCGCGCCGGCGCCGGGCGCGCGGGGCCGAGTCGCCTGACTCAGGGAAGCGCGACGACGCGCAGGAACTCGTAGGCCACCTCGGGCGGCTGCAGATTGAGGCGCAGATCTTCGATTTCCGGCCGCGCGAAGCGGTGGATTTGCTCGTGGAAGAGCGGCACGATGCGCACATCGCGCGCCAGGCGCTGCTCGATCTCCTGATAGAGCGCGTGGCGCAGCGCCGGCTCGGTTTCGGCGCTGGCCTTCTCGATCAGCTCGTCGAGCGCCGCGTCGCCGCACAGCTGACCGTCGATGCCTTCCTGGCTGTGCACGAGTCGGGCGAAGGTGTCGGCGTCGGGATAGCTCGCGCGCCAGCGCGTGGCCAGCACGTCGACCGTGTCTGCGGAAATGCTCTGCGCCATCTCGGCTGCGCTCCGATAGCGCAGCTCGAGCACGACGCCGTGCGCCTCGAGGCGACGCTGGGCGTGCTGCCAAAACGCGTCGAAGCGCTCGCGAAACACCGGATGGGCGATCATGCGCAGGGTCAGGCCGCGCAGGGCGTCGACCGCCGCGACGTCATCGGTCGCGTCGGGGCTCAGCAGGCGACTGGTTTCGTAGCCGAGCATGCCCGGCGGAATCAGGCCGTGCGCCGGCGTGGCCATGCGCCCGAGATGACGATGGCCGCCACCGCCGCCGGTGAGCGCGCGGTGCAGGGCGCGACGAACGCCGACGTCGGCGAGGGGTCCGCGGCAGGCATTGAGCGCGAGGTAGTAGGTCGAGAACCCGGGTGAGTCGTGGCGCCCGGCGGCGTAGGCCGGATCGCGGCTCAGGGTCTCGACGGCTTCGGCAGGCAGATTGGCCGCCAGGCTGAGCCGCCCCTGACGGAAGCGCTCGAGCACCTGATCGGCGGTCACGCCGAAGTCGAAGCACAGGCGCGCGCAGCGCGGCAGCTCAGGACGCCAGTAGTGCGGATTGGCCTCCAGCTCGACGCCCGCCTCGGGATCGAAGCGCACCAGGCGGAACGGGCCGGTGCCGGCGCAGCCCTCGCGCCAGTTGGTGGTGAAGACGGTCGCGCCCTCGGGCACGATGGCGGTGGCCGGATTGGCCAGCATCGCCGGGAAGAACGCCAGCGGACCTTCGAGCGTGATCAGCAGCTCGTCGGCGGCGTGCAGCTGCAGGCCGGCCAGCTCGTCGGCCTGGCCGTCGCGCAGGGCGCGCGCGCCGAGAATCGGCAACAGCGACTGCTCGGCGCCGGGCAGGCCCTCACGCAGCAGCCGCTCGAAGCTGTAGCGCACGTCGCGCACGGTCAGCGCGCGGCCGTCGTGGAAGCGCACGCCGCTGCGCAGGCGCACGCGGAAGCGGCGCCCGCCGTCCTCGGGCTGGATCGCTGCCGCCAGGCCGGATGTGACCACGCCGTCGACCACCTTGTTGAGGCTTTCGAAGACGTTGGGAATGACCTCCGCGGGCTCACTGAACAGCGCCAGATCCGGCTCGATCGACTCGAAGTGAATCTGCAGCGGTACGCGCACCGTGCCGCGGCGCTCGGCCGCGGCGTCGGCCGCATGGCGCGGCGCCTGCGCCTCTTCGACCTTCCCCACCGCCACGTAGTCGACAAACGGCGCGACCGGCTGCAGCCGCAGGCGGCGCACGGTCGGCTGCGCGACGCGGTATTCGATGTCGTGCAGCAGCGGCAGCATGCGATGGCTCTGCGTTAGCTGATCTTCGAGCGCGCGGTAGGCGACGCGGCGCGCCTCGACGTCGGCGGTCTGCCGCGCGTGGCCCATCAGCGCGTCGAGCTCGGCGTCGCCGCCGAACGCCTTGAGCATGCCGGTTTCGCTGTGGAACAGGCCGTGGGTGAAACCGTCCGGATCCCCGTGCCCGGCGACCCAGCGTCCGAGCCAAAGATCGACGTCGGGCGGCTCGAGGGTAACCCGCAGGAAGTCGCTCATGGTGCGGTTGACCACCTCGATCTCGATGCCGAGGCCGCGCCAGATGCCGAAAAGCGCCTCGATCAGGGACGCGAACCGGCCCTGCAAGAGCGGATGGACGGCCGCCCGCATCACCAGCGGCCGCGGCGACGGCGCGGCCGCGTCGAGCTGGGCGCGCGCCGCGTCGAGGCTGACCGCCTGGCGACGACGACCGGGATCGTGGCCGAGCATGCCGGGCGGGATCAGGCACGCCGCCGGGCGCGCGAAGCGGCCGAGCGTGCGCCAGACCAGGTCGCGCACGCGCAGGGGTGCGACCATCGCCGCGCGCACCGCCGGATCGCGGCTGACCGGCCCGTCGACGTTGAAGAGCAGCATGTAGGTGTTCGGACGCGGTATCTCGACCAGGCTGTCGCGGAAGCGCGGCTCGCGCAGCAGGGCTTCGACGTCGGACGGCGGCAGATCGCGCGCCAGATCGAGCTCGCCGGTCTGCAGCGCGGCGTGGATCGTGTCGGGCTCGAGATCGGTGCGGAACACCAGCCGTTCGAGCAGCGGTCCGATCGGTCGCCAGTGGCGCGGATTGGGCACCAGCTCGATGCGCTGGGCGTCCCAGCGGTCGATGCGGAAGGGCCCGGTGCCGCACAGCCCGCGCCAGTACGCCGACGCGGGCGTCGACAGCTCGATCGCCAGCAGATCGGGATCCTCGGTGGCGCGGGTGATCGCGGTCTGCGGATCGGTCATCAGCGTCGGCATGATCGACAGCGGACTGTGCAGCCGCAGCGACAGCGCCAGCGGGCCTTCGACCTCGACCCCGGCATCGGCGGTCAGCGCCTCGGGCGGCGGCTGCTGGCGCGCTTCTTCGGTCGCCTGGCGACCGGCTGCGGCCAGCGCTTCGAGCCCTTCGATGGCTGAGAATCCGGGCGGCAGGGCGGCGTTGGCGCGCCAGGCCGCGCGCAGCACGGCGTCGCGCGCGCCCTCGGCGTCGAGCGGCGCGCCGTCGGCGAACACGACGTCGTTGCGCAGGATCATCCGCATGCGCCGATCGCCGTCGGTCATGCGCCAGGCGGCGACCAGATGCGGCGATACGTTGCCGGCCTCGTCCACCGCCAGCAGCGGCTCGAAGACGTTGGCCGTGACCTCGCCTTCCTCGCGGATCGGCACCGCGTGGCGCGCGTGGACCGCGGCGGGCAGCGTAGTGACCAGCGTGCCGCCGGGCGGCGGCGGCGCGTCGCGCGCCGCGTCGGCGACCGTGCGCGGCGTCAGCCCGTTGGCCTCCTCGAGCAGCGCGCGCGCCTGGGAGTAGTCGCCGCGCAGGTTGGCGACGGTGGCGGCGAGCTTGAGCAGACGGGCGAGCACGGCGCGGGCCGCGCCGTCGGTGCGACGCGCCATCTCGATGCCGGTGTCGAGATGGCGCTGGGTGTCCTCCACCCGGCGCGTGCGCCAGGCGGTGTCGGCGGCGGTGAACGCCGCCTGCGCGGCCATCACCAGGCTGCCGGCCGATTCGAGCAGCAGCGCGGCACGGCCGGCTTCGCGCAGCGCCTCCTCGACGTTGCCGCGCTCGGCCTCGGCGCTGGCCAGCAGCAGGCGCAGCTCGCCTTCCTGGCTCTCGCGCGACACCGCGCCGTCGCCGTCGGCGGGTTCGCCGCGCGGCAGGAACACCTCGTCCTCGGCGAATTCCAGCGCGGTCCGCACCGCCTGCACCGCCTCGTCGGGACTGTGGGCTTCGATCGCGGTGCGCGCGAGCTCGAGCGCGAAGTGGATCGTGCGGTCGGCAACGTCGCCGGCGGCATAGTGATGGACGAGCTGGGCGTGGACGCGCTCGAGGCGATCCGCGTGGCGCTGCTCCAGGCTGCGCGCGTGGCGCCGGTGCAGGCCGCGACGCCGTCGCCGGGTCAGGCCCTCGTAGAGCACGTCGCGCATGGCGGCGCTGGCGAAGTGCAGCTGATCGCCCCGGCGGCTGCGATCCTCCTCGAGCAGTCCGTCGTTGATCAGCTGATCGATGATCTCGTCGTAGTCGTCGTCGTCGAAGCGATCGGCGGTGAGCAGCGCCTCGAGATCGCGGCCGTCGAAGCTGCGCCCGAGCACCGATGCGACCTCCAGCACCTGCTGCTGACGATCGGGCAGGCGTTCGACCCGCCGGGCCATCGCCTGCTGCACCGTCGCCGGCAGCGTGCCGGGCACCACCGCAGCGTCCTGCGACAGCCGCCAGACGCCGTCGTCGCCCTGCGCCAGGCTGTCGCCGTCGACCAGCGAACGGACGATTTCCTCGGTGAAATACGGATTGCCCTCCGCGGTCTCGAACAGCGTCTTGGCCAGCGGCGCGGCGATCGTGCCCGTCTGCGGCAGGAGGCTCTCGACCAGGGCGCGATGGGTGTCGGCGTCGAGCGATCCGAGCGTCAGCGTGCGGAAACCGGACTCGCCCTCGAAGACAGCGGCCATGCGCAGCAGCGGATGACGACGGCCGACCTCGTTGCTGCGGTAGGTGCCGACGATCAGGGTCGGGGTAGGACCGAGTCGACGCACGACGTACTGCAGCACCTCGATCGACGCGGCCGATGCGCCGTGCAGCTGTTCGAGCAGCAGCACCATCGGCCGGCTGTCGGCGAGGCGGATCAGCGTGCGTGCGATCAGCTCTTTGGGAGAGCCGTCGTCTGACGCCATCGCCGGCAGCGACGCGCGCACGTTGGCCAGCTCGGGCAGCTCGCCGAGCATCGGGAACACCGCGCACAGCTCCGCGGCCAGATCGTCGAGCTCGACGGCGCGCTCGGGGGCGGTGCTCACCTGGCGCATCGCGTCCTGGATCAGCTCGCTGAAGCCCTGATACGGAAACGCCTGGGCTTCGTCGCTGAAGCGTCCGCGCAGGATGCGCACGCCGCGCTCGTGCGCCTGCCCCTCGACGATTTGGAGCAGACGGGTCTTGCCCATCCCCGGCTCGCCGGCGAGCAGCACGAATTGGCAGGTGCCGGCGATTGCGATCTGCAGATGCTCGAGCAGCTGCGCGCTCTCGCGCTCGCGACCGATCAGCGGCGGCGGCGCGGGCGGTGCCAGCACCACCGGGCGCAGCTCGTCGGTCGGGGGCCAGATCTCTTCGTCGACGCTGACGGGCACCTCGGCGTCGCGCAGCTGCCGCAGCGCCCGCGCCAGATCGCTCGCGCGCTGATAGCGCTCGTTGGGCGATTTGGCCAGGCAGCGTGCGACGATCGGGTCGAGGCGGGCGAAGGCCGGATCCGCGCGACCGGCGCGGCGCGCCAGGGGCGGTGCCGGATCGTGGGCGATCTGGTAGAGCAGCGCCGCCGGATTGCCCTCGAACGGCGGCCGGCCGGCGAGCGCTTCGTAGAACACGGTGCCGAGCGCGTAGAGATCGGAGCGGCCGTCCTCGGGCTGCGACGCCGCGCGTTCGGGGCTGAAGTACGCCAGCGTGCCGAACATCTGCCCGGTCTTGGTCAGCCGGTTGGCCGCCAGCCCGAGCGCCATGCCGAAATCCATCATGCGCACCCGCAGGCCGACGGCTTCGTCGCGGCTGACCATGATGTTCTCAGGCTTGATGTCGCGATGCACGACACCGCGGCTGTGGCTGTAGTCGAGCGCTTCGGCGACCTGGAGCACCACCTCGAGGGCCAGATCCGGCGCCAGCGCACCGTTCTTGAGCATCGCGTGCAGGGTCTCGCCCTGGATCACCGGCATGACCAGGAAGAGCGTGCCTTCGTGCACGCCGAAGTCGTAGATCGGGGTGATCGCCGGATGATCGAGCTGCGCGGCGAGATGCGCCTCGCGGCGGAAGCGGTCCTCGGTCTCGCGGGTCAGGGCCGCGGGCGCGACCACCTTGATCGCCACCGCGCGGTTGAGCCGCGGATCGCGCGCGCGGTAGACCACGCCCATGCCGCCGCGTCCGAGCTCGCTCAGCAGCTCGTAGCGGTCCAGCAGGCGGGTCGATGCGTCAGGCGTGCTCATCGGACAACGGGTCCGACGCGCGGCGGCGAAGCGCGGCGGCGCTGCGGCCGAAGCGTCGTTCGACGACGGACGGCCGGCGCGGCGTGAATCGATCTCGTGGTGACGATAAGCGTACGCATAACCCAGGGATACGAGCCGCTCAACCCTATCGCAGGTGGGGTTGCCGCGCAGCTTTCGATGCGCAGGACGGCGGCACAGCGGTTCGCCTCGGGCGCGTGCGGATGGCCGCAAAACTTACGCCCTGATTACGCCTATCCTGCTACACTGCGATCGCGATGTCCAACCGAACCCCCGATCGCCCCACTGCCCGTGCCGTCGACCTACGCTGAGCTCCACGCCGCGTCGGCGTTCTCCTTTCTCGACGGCGCGTCCCCGCCCGAGATGCTGGTCGACGAGGCCGCGCGCCTCGGCCTGGGCGCCGTAGCGCTGATCGACCGCGGCGGCGTCTCGGGCGCGCCGCTCTCCCCCCGCGCGGCGCCCGCCGCCGGCATCCGGCCGCTGGTCGGCGCCGCGGCGGTGCTCGCCGACGACTGCCTGGCGCGTTGGGCCGGCGCGGACGATCGCGCGGTCGACGACGTCGCGATCGCGGCCCCCGCCGCGCAGGCGTCGGATCGTCGCGCCGCGGCCAAGATCACCCGCCGCGACGCCGTGCGCGCCAACGCCGCGGCGCCGCGGCTGCCGCTGCTCGCCGCCGATCGCGACGGCTACCGCCGGCTGTGTCGCCTGCTCACCGACGGCGCGCGCGATCGTCCCAAGGGCGACGGCCGCGTCGATCTCGCCATGCTGCGCCGCCACGTCGGCAGCACCGACGGCCTGATCGCGCTCAGCGGCGGCCCGGACGGCCCGGTCGACCGGGCGCTGTGCGCCGAGGGCCCGGCGGCCGCGCGCCGCGTCCTCGAGCGGCTGCACGATCTGCTGCCCGGCCGCCTCTACGTCGAGCTGCAGCGCCACGACGCGCGCGGTGACGCGCATCGCAACGCGGCGCTGGTCGATCTCGCGCGCCGTCTGCGCCTGCCGCTGATCGCGACCCAGGGCGCGCGCTACGCCCGCGCCGACGCCAAGCCGCTGCGCGACGTGCTGCAGTGCACCCGCGCCGGCACCACGGTCGACCGTGCCGGCGTGCGCGGTCGCGTGCGCGACGGCCTGCTCGACGCCCACGCGGGACGCTGCCTGCGCGCGCCCGCGGCGATGGCGCGCCGCTTCGCCGATCTGCCCGAAGCGATCGGCCACGCCGCCGAGCTCGCCGCGCGCCTGGACTTCGATCTCGACGATCTCGGCTACCGCTTCCCCCGTCTGCCGCTGCCGCCGGGCGAAACCGCGGCCGGCTATCTGCGCCAGGTGGCATGGAACGGCGCGCGCATGCGCTTTCGTCCGTTCACCGCCCGGGCCCAGCAGCAGATCGCCCACGAGCTCGACCTGATCGAGAAGCTCGACCTCGCCGGCTATTTCCTGGTCGTGTGGGACATCATCCGCTTCTGCCTGCAGCGCGGCATCCTGGTGCAGGGCCGCGGCTCGGCCGCCAACAGCGCGGTGTGCTACGCGCTGTCGATCACCGCGGTCGATCCGGTGAAGATGGGCCTACTCTTCGAGCGCTTCCTGTCGGAGGAGCGCGGCGAGTGGCCCGACATCGATCTCGATCTGGCCGCTGGCGCCGGTCGCGAGGCGGCGATTCAATACGTCTACCGCCGCTACGGACCGCACGGCGCCGCGCTGACCGCCAACGTCATCACCTACCGCGACCGCCTGGCCGCGCGCGAGGTCGCCAAGGCGCTCGGCTTCGACGCCGCGCTGGTCGACCGCCTGGCGCGCGAGCTCGGCCGGCGGCGCTGGCACGGCCGCTTCGACGACGACGTGCCGTCGCCCGAGACGGTGCTGCGCGACGCCGGCGTCGATCCCGAGAGTCCGCGCGCGCGCCGCTTCCTCGATCTTTGGCAGCAGGCGCTGCATCTGCCCCGGCATCTCGGCCAGCATCCGGGCGGCATGATTATCGCCGACGGTCGGCTCGACGAGATCGTGCCGCTCGAGCCGGCCGCGATGGATGGACGCACGGTGATCCAGTGGGACAAGGACGACGTCGCCGATCTGCGCCTGATCAAGGTCGATCTGCTCGGCCTCGGGATGCTCAACGCGCTCGCCGAGGCGGCGCCGCTGGTGCGCACGCACGAGGGCCGTCCGCTCGATCTCGCCCATCTGCCGCCCGACGACCCGAAGGTCTACGCCATGCTGCGCGCGGCCGACACGGTGGGTGTCTTCCAGGTCGAGAGCCGCGCGCAGATGTCGGCGCTGCCGCGCAACGCGCCCACCCGCTTCTACGATTTGGTCGTGCAGGTTGGCCTGATTCGCCCGGGGCCCGTTCTCGGCGGCCTGGTCAATCCGTATCTGGCGCGGCGTCAGGGACGCGAGCCGGTCACCTACGATCATCCCTGCCTCGAGCCGGTCTTGGCGCGCACGCTCGGCGTGCCGCTCTTCCAAGAGCAGCTGATGCGCATGGCGATGGCGGTGGCGGGCTTCACCGGCGGCCAGGCCGAGGAGCTGCGGCGCGCGATGGGCGCCAAGCGCTCGACGTCGCGCATGGCGGCGCTCGAGCAGCGCCTGCGCGACGGCATGGCGGAGCGCGGCATCGAGCCGGCGGCGCAGGAGCGGATCTTGACGGCGATCACGTCGTTCGCGCGCTACGGCTTTCCCGAGTCGCACGCGGCGAGCTTCGCGCTGATCGCCTACGCCAGCGCGTACCTGAAGGCGCATCATCCGACGGCGTTCCTG
>JBCCOR010000107.1:0-10716 GCA_039025295.1 Acidobacteriota bacterium | reverse complement strand
GTCACCGACGACGACCACAAGCGAGAAAGCGACATCGTTTGGCGCATCGCGTGGACCGATTCACGCGGCGACCCGCAGGCCCTGTACGCCTTCGTCCTGCTCGAATTCCAGCGCACCGTCGAGCGCACGATGGCCGTGCGCTTGATGATCTATCTGACCTTGATCTACCAAGATCTACTCAAAAGCCGCGAGATCGCCGCGGGCGCCCCGCTGCCGGCGATTCTGCCGGTCGTCGTCTACAATGGAGACAGGCCATGGACCGCGCCAACGCGGCTCGAGGCGCTGATCCAGGACGTCCCCGAAGCATTCGCGCCGTACCGACCGACGCTCCAGTACCTGGCGATCGACCTCAACCGCGATCGCCACGACGCATCAGGCGGCAACCTCTTCGCGCTGCTCGGCGAACTCGAGCGCAGCGACGACGTCGAGGCGCTGCGCGCAACCGTCTTTCGCATGGCCCGAAAGCTCGCATCGGGCGACGAAGCGGCGCTGCGACGCGATCTCATCGGCTACATCCGCCGCACGGCACGGCAAAAAGGCGTCACGCTCGACGTCCATTCAGAGGAGAACAGCATGCTCGGCGACCGAATGAAGCAGTGGCAGGACGAGTGGTTCGAGGATGGTATGCAGAAAGGCATGCAGCTCGGCAAAATCGAAGGCATGCAGCTCGGCAAGGCTGAAGGCATACAGATCGGCGAGTCGCGCGCTGAAGCCAAGGCACAGGCCGACGGACTGCGCATGCTCCGTGGACTCGTCGCGCAGCAGCTCGAAGCGCGCTTCGGTGCCCTGACCCCGGACGTCCACGCGCGCGTCGACGCGGCCGACACCGACCAGCTCCAGCGCTGGGCTGTGCGGTTCGTGACGGCGCCGTCGATCGACGCGGTCTTCGACGACGACTGAGCGCGACCGCCGCCGCGCCATCGACGCCCTCGGGACGCATACGCGCTCCGAGGGCGTTTCTCGTTCTGCGGGACACTGCGCGCATACAATGCGGCGCATGGAGGGAAGGGACGTTCAGACTGCGATCGTTGCGTATCGCAGAGCCGTTTCGCAGTGGACGCGTCAGCCTCTGCTGACGACGTTGAGGATGCAGGTGCAGCTCGACGACGTGCACGTGGATCTCGTCGTGCGCACGCCCGAGGAAGGTGGGCTGCCCGAACGCTCGACGCGGCCCGATACGCTGGCCGAGCGCACGCAGCGGACGCTCGACTTCAAGGAAGCGCTGCACGAAGCGTGCGAGCGGCGACTCGGGATGCTGGTGCTCGGCAATCCCGGCAGCGGCAAGACGACGCTGCTGCGGCGGCTCGCGCAGATCGCGTTCGAGGATCCCGACGCGCTCGGTCTCGCGCCCGAGGTCGTGCCGATTCCGTACCGCCTGGCCGACGTCGCCAAGCAGCCCGACGGGACGGCGCACGCGCTGCGCGATCTCGAAACGCTGACGACGTGGGCCGTGCACGCCAGGCTGCAGAAGACCAAGAAGACGGCGCAAGCCGTGACCGAAGCGCTTCTCGACCAGGACGACCGACCGCTCCTCTACCTGCTGGACGGCCTCGACGAAATCGCCGATCTCGGCCTGCGTCAGGCGCTGGCCGAGGCCCTGCAGGACTGGCAGCCGCAGCGGCCGGATCGCGTCTTCGTCATCAGCGCGCGCTTCGCCGGCTACGACGCCTGCCGCTTCCAGCCCAGCGCGCCCTTCCTCGAGGCGCAGGTGCAGCCGCTGGGTGAGAAGCAGCAAAAAGCGCTGGCGCGGAAGTGGTTCAAGCGGGCGTGTGAGGTCCGGGACGATCGGCGCGAAGCGCTCGACGCGCGCGTCGCGCCGTTTCTGCAGCGGCTCGCGCGATCAGAGCCGCGGCAGCGCCTGGCGCAGAATCCGCTCATGCTGCAGCTGCTCTGCCAGCTCGACATCGGACGCGCGATGGCCGGCAACGACGCGGCAAACGCCGAACCGCAGACCCGCGCCGCGCTCTACGACGCGTGCGTGCGCGAGATGCTGGGTCGCAAGCGCCGGATCGAAGGCCAGCGCGACGACGACGAAACACCGCGCGACACGCGACCCCTAGCGAAACCGCTGGCGCGACGCTTTCTCGCGATCGCTGCCAGCGGACTCCACGCCGAGGCCGAGCGGCGCGACGCGCCGACCGCGTTCTTCGCCGATCAGCTCAGGGCGTGGGAGCGAAGCGTGCGCGCGATGCCGGAGGCTACGCGCACGCAGATGCGATCGTTCGACCGCGACGCATCGGCGCTCCTCGACGCGCTCTACGACCAAACCAGCCTGCTCACGCCCCTGAGCCGCGACCGCGACGGCCGCGCGCACGAGCACGGCTTCCTGCACCACACGTTTCAGGAGTACTTCACGGCGCGCCATCTCGCCGAGGCGGTGCAGCACGGCCGCGGCGACGCCGACGCGCTGCTCGACCGCGTCGCTGGCGGCTTCGGCGAGGCGTGGTGGCAGGAGGTGCTGCTGCTGGCGATGGAAGAGGACGACGTCGATCTCTTCACGCCGCTCATGACGCGCATCGCGCGCGGCGGGCAGATGGAGGCGCATCGCATGCTCACGCACGCCTGCGTGCGCGCGGCGCAGCAGCGGACGCGGCAGACGATGACCGCTCAGGTGCTGCTCGACGCGCTGGCCGACGGCATCGCGCTCGACCACGATCGCTATTTTGCTCTGCATCTGCTGCGTCGCCTGCCCGGCTGGGACGCGCTGCGCGTCGGCGACGAGCGCAGCGGACGCGACGTCGTGGCTGCGCATCTGGACGATGCGGAACGCGTCGTCGCGAAGATGGCGGAAGAGCTGATCGCGTCGCTGTCGCCGTCCGACGTGCCGCCGGTCGATCCCGAACCGGGTCAGATCTGGGTGCGCGCGCGCGACGGCTCGGCGATGGTCTTCGTCCCGGGCGGGACGTACGTCATGGGTTCGGAAAACGGTGATGACGACGAAAAACCTGTTCACAGTGTCACGCTGTCGCCGTTCTGGATCGGGCGCTATCCGGTGACCAATGCGCAGTATCGGCTATTCGTCGAGGCGATCGATCACCGCGCGCCGGAAATCGACGAGCCATGGTTCGATCCCGGTCCGGTGTGGACGCAGCCGAGGTACAGCGATCCCGAGCAACCCGTCGTCGGCGTCGACTGGAACGACGCGCGCGCTTACGCCCGGTGGGTCGGGCTCGACCTGCCGAGCGAAGCGCAGTGGGAGGCGGCAACGCGCGGCGCGACCGGGCGCATCTACCCGTGGGGCGACGACGAGCCGACCAGCACGCGCGCCAACTACAGAGATGTACCGCAGCCGTCCCCCGTCGGCGCCTATCCCGCAGGCGCAGGACCGTTCGACGCCCTCGATCAGGCCGGCAACGTTTGGGAATGGTGCGTTGACGTTTGGTCTGACGATGCCTACGCGCGACGCGACGAAACGCCCGATCCTGCGAACACCGTCGGTGACACGGCGTTCCGCGCCTGTCGCGGCGGGTCCTGGTTCGACGGACCCTGGTGGCTCCGCGGCGCCTATCGGATCTGGGGCAGGGTCTCGAGCCGGGACGGGAACCAGGGGTTCCGTGTCGCGTTCCGGCCCTGCGAGCACTTTGAGATTTGATGACTCTTTCCGTTTGACGCAGCGCGGCGAACGCGACAAATCGACCCGATCTGCGTGTACATCCCGGTAAAGGCCCGATCTCCGCCTTCACGACGGCAGAGACCGCGCCCCAACCCGGAGAACACGCCATGGTCGAACCCCGCGATCATCACGATCGCCACTTCCGCAAACTCTTCAGCCACGCCAGCCTCGTCCGCGATCTCCTGCGCGCCCATCTCCCGGGCGACTGGAGCGAACGGCTCGCCGAGGCCGACTTCACCCGCTTTCGCGAGATCAGCGTCACCGACGACGATCACAAGCGCGAAAGCGACATCGTCTGGCGCATCGCATGGACCGATCCGCGCGGCGATCCGCAGACCCTGTACGCCTTCGTCCTGCTCGAATTCCAACGCACCGTCGAGCGCACAATGGCCGTGCGCTTGATGATCTACCTGACCTTGATCTACCAAGACCTACTCAAAAGCCGCGAGATCGCCGCGGGCGCCCCGCTGCCCGCGATTCTGCCGGTCGTCGTCTACAATGGAGACAGGCCGTGGACCGCGCCAACGCGGCTCGAGGCGCTGATCCAGGACGTCCCGGAAGCGTTCGCGCCCTACCGGCCGACGCTGCAGTACCTGGCGATCGACTTGAACCGCGATCGTCACGACGCGTCAGACGGCAACCTCTTCGCGCTGCTCGGCGCGCTCGAGCGCAGCGACGACGTCGAAGCGCTGCGCGCGACCGTCGTCCGCATGGCGCGCAAGCTCGCATCGGGCGACGAAGCGGCGCTGCGACGCGATCTCATCGGCTACATCCACCGCACGGCACGGCAAAAAGGCGTCACCCTCGACGTCAACTCGGAGGAAAACAGCATGCTCGGCGATCGAATGAAGCAATGGCAGGACGAATGGTTCGAGGATGGTATGCAGAAAGGCATGCAGCTCGGCAAAGCTGAAGGCATACAGATCGGCGAGTCACGAGCCGAAGCCAAAGCCCGAGCCGACGGACTGCGCATGCTGCGCGGACTCGTCGCCCAGCAGCTCGAAGCGCGCTTCGGTGCGCTGACGCCGGATGTCCACGCGCGGGTCGACGCGGCCGACACCGACCAGCTTCAGCGCTGGGCGGTGCGGTTCGTGACGGCGTCGTCGATCGACGCGGTCTTCGACGACGACTGAGCGCGCTCGCCGACGCACCATCGACGCCCTCGGAACGCTACGCGCATTCCGAGGGCGTCATCGTTTCTACGACGACCGAAGCCCTTCCCACAACGTGACCAGCTGACCCGCCACCCGCGTCGGCGCGTGATTCCGGCGCAGCACGACGCGCGCCGACGCGATCTGCGCCGCGCACGTCGACGGATCGCGCAGCGCGTCGCACATCGCGACGAAGCCCGCTGCATCCGACGCCAAACGCACCGGCGGCGCGCCGTCGCCATGCGCCAAGCCGTAGAGCCCGCGCGCCGCAGCCGGCGTGGCGACAACCGCGACGCCGCGCGACCACGCCTCCAAAATCTTCATCCGCACGCCCGACGCCACGCGCAGCGGCACGATGTGCACACTGCCCGGCGCGAACGCGTCGCGGCTGTCCAGCGGCGCCGGATGACGCGTGATCCGATCGGTGTGGGCCGGCGTCGACGTACGCTCATCATCCCCATCGCCGCCGATCCAGTGCAGACGCGCGCCGGGCAATGCGGACGCCAGCGGCGGCCAGATCGCGTCGAGCAGCCAGTCGACGCCGTCGCGGTTCGGACGCCATCCGCGACTCCCGAAAACCACGAGGGCCGGATCGCCCGCGAGCGTACGCGACGCCGGCTGCAGCGGCTGGCGGACCGGCGCGGGCAGCACCTCGACCGCGCGCGCCGACGGGCCGCCGAAGCGCATCAGCTGGCCGGCGTCCTCGGGCGTGAGCGCACACACGGCGTCGCACGCGCGCACCGCCGCGCCCTCGGCGCGCGCCAGACGGCGCGCCTCGCGGCGCAGCAGGACGCGCATCGGTCCGCGGTGCAGGCCCGCGACGCCGCGCCACAGATCCGACTCGACGTTCTGCGCGCGCAGCACCAGCGACGGACGCGGCGCGCCGGACGCGACCGCCGACGCGATCGCGACCCGCGCCGGCCACAGCGCGTGCACCTGCTCGACCTGCACGACGTTGTAGGGCGCACCCGAAGCGGCCGCAGCGCGCAGCGCGTCGGCCGCGGCGCGCGCCAGCGTCGGCGTGGCGTGGCGCTGCAGGATCGCCGAGCGCGCTTCGGGCGCGCGGCCGCGCAGCGACGCCAGCCACGCGCGGCGCATCGACGGACGCGCGACCGGGACGCGTTGGATCGTGATGCCGTCGAGGGACGGCGGGTCGGCGTCGGGCGCGTCGCGGTCGACCGCGGCGAGCACGTCGATCGTGCCGTCGCCCCGTTCAGCGAGCGCGGCGAGCGTTTCCCACAGGAGCAGACGACCGCCGTCGATCGCGGGCCACGGCGACTTCGTTGCCAGCCAGAGGACGCGCATCGCCCCGGCGTCCGGCTCAGCGCTCGTCGACGACGATCGGGATGTCGAGCGACGAGGCCGACGACGGCTCGTCGTGCAAGTCGGCGCCCGACGCATCGCCGCCGGTATCCAGCGCGACGAACGGTACGGCCTGCGGCTCCGGACGGTACTCCGGCACCAGGCCCTCGAGCAGCGTGCGCACGCGTTCGTCGTCGCCGGCGCGGGCCGCCTGCTCGAGCACGGTCAGGCCGTGGCGCAGATCGGGGCGCGTCGCGGTGTCCTCGACCACGCGGATCTTGCCGTCGACCCGCTGCATCACCCGCTCGCCCGGCGCCAGGAGCGATTCGCTCATCTTCTCGCCCGGGCGCAGACCCGTGTAGCGGATCTCGACCGTGCCCGCCGCTTCGCCGACCGCATCGGCGCCGACGCGCGGCACGCGGCCGGCCATCGTGATCATGTGGCGGGCGAGATCCTGGATGCGGATGGGCTCGCCCATCTCGAGCACGCACAGCGGACCGTGGTCGCCGTAGGCCGCGCGCAGCACCAGACCGACCGCCTCGCGGATGGTCATGAAGAAACGCCGCATCTCGGGATGGGTGACCGTCACCGGGCCACCGCGCGCGATCTGTTCGCGGAACAGCGGCACCACCGAGCCGGCCGAATCGAGCACGTTGCCGAAGCGCACGACGCAAAAATGCGTGTCGCCGTCGCGCAGGCGCGCCAGGAGCAGCTCGCCGAGGCGCTTGGTCGCGCCCATGACGCTGGTCGGCTCGACCGCCTTGTCGGTCGACATGAAGACCATCCGCCGCGCCACAAAGCGACGCGCGGCGCGCGCCACGTGCAGCGTGCCGAGGACGTTGGTCTTCACCGCCTCCGACGGCTCGGCCTCCATCAGCGGCACGTGCTTCAGGGCCGCCGCGTGGAAGACGTCGACCGGACGCAGGCGCGCGAAGAGGGCGTAGACGCGCATCTCGTCGCGCACGTCGGTGAGCGAAACCGCGATCGTCGCGTCGGGATGCGCGGCTTCGAAGCGGCGCTTGAGGACGTAGAGATCGCTCTCGTCGATGTCGACCATCACCAGATGGCGCACGCCAGCGGCGAGCAGCTGGCGGCAAACCTCGCGTCCGATCGAGCCGCCGGCGCCGGTCACCAGGCGCGGCGCCTCGGCCGACGGCACGAGATCGGAATCGACCAGCTGGACCTCGCCGCGCTCGAGGATGTGCTCGGGCGTGAGGTCCTGCAGCATGGTCGCCGCCGCGCGCGCTTCGAGATAGCGGTAGGAGAGCGGCAGGATCTTGAAGGTCACCTGGGCGTCGGCGCAGGCGGCGAGGATCCGCCGCAGGCGCGCCGGCGGCAGGCCGGGAATCGCGATCAGGATGCGCGCGACGCGGTAGGTGCGCAGCACCACCGGCAGGTCGGCGATGGTGCCGAGCACGGTCTTGCCGCCGACGACGTGGCCGCGCTTGTCGAGATCGTCGTCGACGAAGCCGATCACGTACATGTCGTGATCGCCCGTTCCGGACGCGTCGCCGCCGCCGGGCAGATCGCTGGCCCGCACCAGATCGCGCAGGAGCAGCTCGCCCGCCGCGCCGGCGCCGACGATCAGCGTGCGCACCGCGTTGGGATGACGCGTGCGCAGCAGATCGGTGGCGTAGAGCAGCAGCAGGCGCGGCGCGAAGCGCACGCCGCCGAAGAGCAGGGTCGAGAGCAGCAGCTCGAGCACCAGCACCGAGCGCGGCGGCGACGCGAAGTGCAGCAGATCGAGGCCGAGGGTGAAGAGCCCCGTGCCGAAGAGGCCGGCCATGCCGATGCGGGCCGCGTCGCGCAGGCTCGAGAAGCGGAACGACCAGCGGTGCAGCTTGAACGCCTGCGCCGCCACCAGGCGGCACGCGATCAGCAGCAGCATCGTCGACGGCAGGGCCTGGACGATGTCGTCGGGCAGGCGGCCCTCGAAACGCAGCAGCAGCGCGCTCCACAGGCAGAGCGCGGTGGCGACGCCGTCGGCGGTGAAGAGCGCGACCACGCGCGTGCGGCCGCGCAGCCGCGTCCACGGCACGCGCCGCATCGGCATCGGCGTCGTCGCCACGTGCCCGGCGTCGATGCCGCCGGCGTCGACGCGCGGCGCGCCGGCGCGCGGAGCTTCCCGACTCACGCGGGCACCTCCGCCGTGAGCGTGCGGCGCAGGCCCTCGGCGAGCGCGAAGCGCGGCGCGTAGCCGAGCGCGCGGCCGGACGCGGTGAGATCGGCGAGCGAATGGCGGACGTCGCCCGGCCGCGGCGGACCGTGGGTCGCCGACGGACCGCCGAGCGCGTCGCGGATCGCCGCGGCCAGGTCGACGACGGTCGTGCGATCGCCGGCGCCGACGTTGTAGGCGCGGCCGCAGGCGTCGGCCGGTGCGGCCATCGCCAGGAGGTTCGCCCGCACCGCGTCGGCGACGAAGGTGAAGTCGCGGCTCTGCGCGCCGTCGCCGTGGATCGTCGGCGCGTCGCCCGCGCGCTGGGCGGCGACGAAGCGCGGGATGACCGCGGCGTAGGGCCCGTCGGGACGCTGGCGCGGTCCGTAGACGTTGAAGTAGCGCAGGCCGATCATGCCGAGATCGAAGCAGCGGCCGAAGACGTCGGCGAGGTCCTCGTTCATCCGCTTCGAGAGCGCGTAGGGCGAGAGCACCCGGCCCTCCTCGCCCTCGACCTTGGGCAGGCGATCGCTGTCGCCGAAGACGCTCGACGACGAGGCGTAAACGACGCGCGTCGCGCCGGCGTCGCGCGCGGCGGTGAGCAGGTTGGTCGTGCCGGCGACGTTGGCCAGCACGGTCGCGGCCGGATCCCTGAGCGAGCGCGGCACCGAGCCGAGCGCGGCCTGATGCCAGACGTAGCGCGCGCCGTCGCAGAGCGCGGCGCAGGCGTCGCGGTCGAGCAGGCTGGCGACGTGGATCGTGAGGCGTCCGGGATCATCGGCCGCCGCCGTCATCGCGCGCGCGGCGTCGAGGTTGGCGTCGCGGCCGGTCGAGAGATCGTCGAGGACGCGCACGCGCGCGCCGCGCGCCACGAGCGCGTCGACCAGATGCGAGCCGATGAAGCCCGCGCCGCCGGTGACCGCAACCGTCGCGCCCCGCAGATCGAGCTGCGGCGCGGCGTCGGCGTGGAGCGCCGGATCGAGCGCACGGCGATCGTGCATCGTCATCGCGGCCTAGGCCCGCACCACCGGCGCCAGCGCGGGATCCTCGGCGGGCGCACCGGGCGCGGGCGGGCGGTAGACGCCGCGGGTGTCGACGATCAGGCGCGCGTGGCGGCGCACGAAGTCGTAGTCGACCGCGCGGTGGTCGGTGACCAGCAGCACGGCGTCGTGCTGCGCGAGCGCGTCGGCGTCGAGCGCACGCGAAGTCATCGCCGGCAGCCTCGGCCAGGTGCGCATCGCCGGCGCTTCGGGGATGTGGGGATCGTGGTACGCCACGCGCGCGCCGCCGGCCAAGAGCGCGTCGAGCAGGGCGAACGCCGGACTCTCGCGCGGATCGTCGATGTCGGGCTTGTAGGCCAGACCGAGCAGCAGGATCGACGCGCCGTCGAGGGCCACGCCGCGCGCCTCGAGCGCCGCGGTCAGCCGGGCGATGACGTAGCCCGGCATCTCGCGGTTGATCGTGCCGGCGAGCTCGACGAAGCGCGCCTCGCCGCCCACCTGCGCCGCGCGCCACGACAGATAGTACGGATCGATCGGGATGCAGTGGCCGCCCCAGCCCGGCCCGGGCGTGAAGCGCATGAAGCCGAACGGCTTGGTCGCCGCGGCATCGAGCACCTCCCAGACGTCGATGTCGAGGGCGTCGTAGAGCACCTTGAGCTCGTTGACCAGGGCGATGTTGACCGCGCGGAAGATGTTCTCGGTCAGCTTGGTGGCCTCGGCGGCGCGGGCGGTGCCGACGCGCACCACCCGCGGCACGATGCGCCGATAGAGCGCCTCGGCCAGATCGCCGCTCGGCGCGTCGACGCCGCCGACCACCTTCGGAATGTCGCCCAGGCCGAAGCGGGCGTTGCCGGGATCCTCGCGCTCGGGCGCGTAGGCGAGGAAGAAGTCGATGCCGCAGCGCAGGCCGGTGTGCTCGAACACCGGCCGCAGGCGCTCGTCGGTGGTGCCGGGATAGGTGGTCGATTCGAGCACCACCAGCTGGCCCGGCCGCAGGTTGCGGGCGATCTGCGCCGCGGTCGCGTCGACGTAGCGCAGATCGGGCTCGTGCGCCGGATCGAGCGGCGTCGGCACGCAGATCAGGAGCGCGTCGGGCGTCGCCAGCTGGGCGAAGTCGTCCTCAGGCACGAAGCGGCCGTCGGCGACCGCGCGCGCGACCCGGCCCGCATCGAGATGCTGGATGTAGCCCTCGCCGGCGCGCAGGCGCGCGATCTTGGCCGCGTCGACGTCGAAACCGTGCACGGTCACGCCCGCCTCGGCGAAGGCCAGGGCCAGGGGCAGACCGACGTAGCCCAGGCCGATCACGCCCACGCGCACCGTGCCGTCTTCGCAGCGCGCGCGCAGCCGCTGGGCGTGCGACGCGACGGCCGGATCGTCGGCCATCGGCTCGCGCACACCCGGCGCCGGCTCGTCCGGCAGCGGCGCGGTCGGCCGTGGGTCGCGGCTCACGGCGACAGCCCCGGCGCGGCGGTCTCGGTCGGCGCGGCGGTCTCG
>JBCCOR010000106.1:0-10771 GCA_039025295.1 Acidobacteriota bacterium | reverse complement strand
CGCCGCCGTCCGGTCGGGTGCGCTTCGCGACGCTGCTGCGGGCACTTGCCGCCGACGACCAGCCGGCGCCGCGACTGACGGCCCTCTACGAAGCGCTGTGCGCCAGCTTGGCGCCCGGCGATCAATACGTGGTCGAAGCACGGCGTTTGATGCGGTCGCGCGATCTGATCCCGGCCGGCTGACGCCCCCGATCGACCGACGCAGAAGCGCCCCGCCGCGCCGAAGCGCGCGCGGGGCGCTGCGTGGACCGCGCGCGCGGCGCCGGCTCAGAGCACGGTTTCGCGCACGACCTCCTCGATCGAGGTGACGCCGTCCTTGATCTTCTGCAGGCCGCTGCCGCGCAGGGTGATCATGCCGTGCTGCATCGCGCACTCGCGCAGCTCGACCGAGTTGGCGCCGTTGAGAATCATCTCGCGCACCTCCTCACCGACCGACATGACCTCGTAGAGACCCACGCGGCCCTTGTAGCCGGTGCCGCCGCATTTGTCGCAGCCGCGGCCCTTGAAGATCTTGACCGTGCGCGCCTCGCGCTCCGAGAAGCCGATCTCGATCAGCGTCTTCTGCGGCACGTCGACCGGCTCCTTGCAGAACTTGCACACCCGGCGCACCAGGCGCTGGGCGACGACGAGATGCACCGATGTCGCCACCAGGAAGGGCTCGATGCCCATGTTCATCAGGCGGTTGATCGTCGAGGGCGCGTCGTTGGTGTGCAGGGTCGAGAGCACGAGATGGCCGGTGAGCGCAGCCTTGATCGCAACCTCGGCGGTTTCGAAGTCGCGGATCTCACCGACCAGGACGATGTTCGGATCCTGGCGCAGGAACGAGCGCAGCGCGGCGGCGAAGTTGAGCCCGATCGACTCCTTCATCTGCACCTGGTTGATGCCGACCAGGTTGAACTCCACCGGATCCTCGGCGGTCATGATGTTGGTGTCGACCGTGTTGATGCTCTGCAGCGCCGAATACAGCGTGTTGGTCTTGCCCGAACCGGTCGGGCCGGTGACCAGCACCATGCCGTAGGGCCGCCCGACCGCCTCCTGGAAGTAGGCCAGCGAGGTCGGCTCGAAGCCGAGCTTGGTCATGTCGAGCATCAGGTTGTCGGAGTCGAGCAGGCGCAGGACGATTTTCTCGCCGAAGATCACCGGCAGCACCGATACGCGGTAGTCGAGCTCCTTGTTCTTGTCGCCGATCTTGGTCTTGATCTTGATGCGGCCGTCCTGCGGCAGCCGCTTCTCGGCGATGTCGAGCTTGGCCATGATCTTCATGCGGCTGGTGATCGCCTCGCGCAGGCGCAGCGGCGGCCGCATCACCTCGTAGAGCAGGCCGTCGACGCGGTAGCGCACGCGGTACGACTTCTCGTAGGGCTCGACGTGGATGTCGGAAGCGCCGCGCTTGATCGCGTCGGTGAGGATGATGTTGACCAGACGCACCACCGGCGCCTCATCGGACTCCTCTTCGAGCGCGTCGATGTCGAACTCTTCCTCGATGTCGTCGAGGACCTCGAGCTCGCCGCCGTCGAGCTCGGGCACCTCCTCGAGGTCCTCCATCACCTTCTTCAGCTCCATCGCGTGGGTGGAGCCGTAGTAGCGGTCGATGGCGGCGCGGATCGACGTCTCCGACGCGACGACCGGCTCGACGTTGTAGCCGGTCATGAACTTGATGTCGTCCATCGCGAAGACGTTGGTCGGATCGAGCATCGCGATCGTGACCTTCGCACCGGTCTTCGACACCGGCATGATCGTGTACTTACGCGCGATATCAGCCGGGATGATCTTGGCGACCGAGTCGTCGATCTCGACCGCGGCGAGGTTGATCGCCGACACGCCGAAGTGTTTGGAGAGGAAGGTCACCAGCTCTTCCTCTTCCATGAATCGCAGCTTGACCAGGTTCGACCCCAGACGGCCACCTTCCTCGGCCTGCTTGGCCAGCGCTTCCTTCAGCTGCTGCGGCGTGATGGCGCCCGCTTTGACCAGCAGCTCTCCCAAACGTTCGCTCATGGACGAAGATCCTCTACGAATGGCGCGGTCGTCGGCCGCGCAGCGAGCAGTGCGCACAGCGCCGGCGCACCGATGCGCGCCGGGCGTCGTCGCAGCTGGGGATGATGATGCGTCTTCAACGTGATGCGAGTCGTACTGTCGGACGCGCGCGTCGGTCGGCACCGGGCGATTCGGGACGCGTTCCCGATCGACGGATCCAGCGGGAAACGCGTGCGTTGCGCCGAGCGATACGTGCGTTCGCACACTCTAGCGAAAGGCGTCGAATGCCGCAAATGACGGCGCGCTCAGGGTCTCGAGCACCGCAACCGCGCGCGCGACCACGGCGCGGGCGGGCAGATCGAGCAGGCACGGCCGGGCATCGTCCATGCGGCGGTGACAAAAGCTGCACGGCAGGCGCAGATAGACGCAGCGCTCGGGCTGGCGGTAGGGCCCGTTGCGCGCCGGATCGGTCGGACCGAGCACGCAGACCACCGGCGTGCCGAGGGCGTGGGCGAGATGCAGCGGTCCCGTGTCGCCGCCGATCAGCAGCCGCGACCGCCGCACCAGCGCCGCGAAGACGGGAAACGGCCCAGCGTCGACGCAGCGCGCGGCGCCGTCGCTCGCCTCGGCCGCCGCGTCGGCCAGATGGCGCTCACCAGGCGCGACCGGCACCCAGACCTCGTGGCCGGTCTGCGCCCGCAGCACGCGTGCGACCGCGCCCCAGCGCGCCGGCGGATAGATCTTGTTGCCCCAGCCCGCGCCCACCTGCAGTAGCACGAACGGCGGCGCGTCGTCGGCGAGCAACCGTGCGAGCGCGGCGTCCTCTGCGCCGGCATCGGCGAGCGCGGCGCTGTCCGGCATCATCAGCCGATCGCCGGCGAAGTCGACCGGCGTCGGCGCGGCGACACCGACCGCGGCGAGCAGATCGAGCATGCGATCGACCGCGTGCACCGACGGCGTGGGCACGGTTTCGCGCAGCCACAGCGCGCTCTCCGGCTCGCGCCGATCGCGGCGCGCTGCCCCGATCACACGCCGGGCGCCCGACAGCCGCGCCAGCAGCGCCCCCTTGTGATTGCCCATCAGATCGAGCGCCACGTCAGCTCGAAAAGCGCGCAGCGCCCTCAGCGCGGTACGCAACTCACGGCGCGTCGCGCGCGCGCCGAGCGTCCGTCGCCAGGCGCGCAGACGCACCGGCACTACGAGATCGAGATCGGGATGGCCCGCGAGCACCGGTGCGAACACCTGCTCCACCACCCAGCCGATGCGCGCGTTGGGCAGGGCACGGCGCAGGGCGATCAGCACCGGCAGCGCGTGGACGATGTCGCCCAGCGCGCTGGTACGCACGAGCAGGATGTTCACGATCGAACGGTCAGCGGCTACGACGGCGGGGCGACCGACGGCGGCACCGCGGCCGACGCGGTCGACGCGACCGCGGTTACCCGGGCGCGCCGCGGCGCGCCCAGCAGAACCGCCAGCCAGCGCAGATCTTCAGTGTTCTCGAGCAGGATCTTCAGGATCACCGTCAGCGGCACCGACAGCAGCATCCCCACCGGTCCCCACAGCCAGCCCCAAAACACCAGGGAGACGAAAACGATCAGGGCCGAGAGCCCGAATTGGCGGCCCATGAGCTGCGGCTCGACCAGGTTGCCGATCACGATGTTGACCGCCAGGTACCCCAGGATCACGACCAGCGCCGGCCCCACGCCGCTGTCGATGAGGGTCAGCAGCGCCACCGGCACGGCAGCGATGATCGAGCCGAGCGTCGGGATGTAGTTGAACAGGAAGGCGACCAGCGCCCACAGCAGCGGAAAGCGCACGCCGAGCAGGCTCAGCCAGAGCGCGATCAGGAGGCCGGTCAGCAGGCTGATCAAGGTCTTGATGATCAGGTAGCGCTGAATCTCCTCCTTCGCCTTCATCACCCGCGCGAGCTGATCGTCGCGCCAGTTGAAGGCGCGGCGCAGCTTGCGCGGAAGCCCGGCCCCTTCGAGCAGCAAGAACGTCATCGTCAGCAGCACGAGCAGGGCCGACGACACCAGCGACGCGACGCCGCGCAGCGTGCCGGCGACGATGTTGATCAGCGCATCGAGGCTGACCGCACCCGCGCGCGCCGGGGCGTCGGCGCTCGACTCGCCGTCGCCCACCGCGGCCTGCGCGGCGTCGCGCGCGGCAACCGGCGCGGCGTCGACGTCGGCTGGTGCGGCGCGGGACGGATCGGCGTCGGCGTCGGCGCGCGCGGCGTCGACGACGGCGATCGACGGCTCGTCGGTCGTCGACGACTCGCCGTTGCCGAGCGTGAACAGCCAGCCGAACTCCGCGGTGTCGAAGTTGTTCTCGCGCAGCCACTCGTTGAGCTCGCGCGTCTGGACCTCGAGACGGCTCTGGTACTCCGGCAGGGTGCGCACGAACGCGTTGACCGAGCCGCCGACGAGCAGCAGCACGCCGGCGAGCACCGCGAGGTTGGCGAAAACCGTGGTGAGCACGGCGATCGCACGCGGCGCACCCCGCTGCAGCAGCCAGGCCATGATCGGCGCGCTGAGGATCGACAGCAGCACGGCCACCAGCAGCGGCAGGATGATCGTGCCAGCCTTTTGCAGGCCGGCGACGACGACCACCGCGCTGGCGGCGATCAGGAGGACGCGGGCGCCAGCGTCGGGACGGCGCGAAGCGGACGATGCCATGTGAGCATTCTACGCGAGCGAACGCGTCGATCGCGACGGGCTCTGGCGTCGGCCATCCAGGTCTTGTCAACGACGCGCGTCAATGGTGGGATGGCGACATCAACCGCGCGCTGCTGCCCATCGCTGTGTACATCGCGGCGGAATCCAACGCAGCCGCATCTTTCTCCGGAGGATTCATGACGTCGCCGATCTCGTTCGTCGCCCAGGTCAACGCCTTCTTCGACCGCGCCGCCGAGCACAGCGACCACGATCGCACGCTGCTCGCCCAGATCCGCCGCTGCAACAGCCTCTACTACATGAGCTTTCCGCTGCGGCGCGACAACGGCGAGATCGAGGTGATCGAGGCCTGGCGCGCCGAACACAGCCATCACAAGACCCCGACCAAGGGCGGTTTCCGCTACAGCGACGCGGCCTGCGCCGACGAAGTGATGGCGCTGGCGGCGCTGATGACCTACAAGTGCGCGATCGTCAACGTGCCCTTCGGCGGCGCCAAAGGCGCGGTCAAGATCAACCGGCGCAGCTACTCCGTCGGCGAGCTCGAGCGCATCACGCGCCGCTATACCTACGAGCTGACGCAGAAGAACTTCATCGGTCCCGGCATCGACGTGCCCGCGCCCGACTACGGCACCGGCATGCGCGAGATGGCCTGGATGTACGACACCTACAAGGCGCTGAGCGACGAGAAGCTCGACGCCTACGCCTGCGTCACTGGCAAGCCGCTCGCCCAGGGCGGCGTGCGCGGGCGCACGGAGGCCACCGGACGCGGCGTGTTCTTCGGCATTCGCGAGGCGCTTTCGATCGAGGACGACATGCAGCGTCTCGGCCTGTCGACCGGCATCGAAGGCAAGACGGTCGTGGTGCAGGGCTTCGGCAACGTCGGCTCGCACGCCGCGCGCTACCTGGTCGAAGGCGGCGCCAAGCTGATCGCCGTCGCCGAGTACGACGGCGCGATCCACGATCCCGACGGCATCGACATCGACCGGCTGCAGGCCTACCGCAAAGAAAACAGAGGCGGCGTCTCGGGCTATCCCGACGCCCGGGCGCTCGATCACACGACCGACGCGCTCACCCTGCCCTGCGACATCCTGATCCCGGCGGCGCTCGAGGCGGCGATCCACGAGGGCAACGTCGGCGACGTGCAGGCCAAGATCGTTGCGGAGGCCGCCAACGGTCCGCTGACCGCAGCCGCCAGCCAGGCGCTCTTCGAGCGCGGCGTGCTGGTGATTCCCGACACCTTCCTGAACGCGGGCGGCGTCGTGGTGTCGTATTTCGAGTGGGTCAAGAACCTGGCGCACGTGCGCTTCGGCCGCCTGCAGAAGCGCTGGGAGAGCCAGACCCATCGCGCCCTGCTCGAGGCGATCGAAACGATGAGCGACAGCCGCTTCGACCGGGCGATGTTCGAACGCTTCATCCAGGGGCCGGGCGAGCGCGATCTGGTCGACGCGGGTCTCGAAGACACGATGGCGACGGCGTACCAGGCCGTGCGCGAGCTCAAGATGCAGCACGGCGGCGCCGACATCGATCTGCGCACGGCGGCGTTCATGCACGCGATCGACAAGATCGTCGTGACCTACGAGAACATGGGGATCTTCCCCTGACGCACCGCGCCGGCTGACGCACGAAGGGCCGCGGCCGGTCGAACAACCGGCGGCGGCCCGAAGAATGGCGCGGTGCGGCTCAGTACCGCGGTATGTGGCAGCGGAAACGGCAGGATCGAATGGCGGTGCCCGTGCTGTCGTCGCAGTCGCAGGAGACCTCTTCGACCCTGTCGGGGCAGATCATGTTCGCCCGGCTTGCGCAGCCCACGCAGAAGCCTTCGCACCGGCCGCTGGCTTCGTGGTCCACGCCCGGATCGTCCCAGCGGAGCCGAATCGTGTCGCCGCGCTGCAGGCCGAACGCCCCCAGCGGCAGGGAAATGACGCTTTGCTGCGTCAAACCCGCCAGCTGCGCCGGCACGTCGATCGTCAACGAGCCGCCGCCGCGCGCCGCGCCGCGCTGGTCGAACACGTCGTAGGCGAGCACCTGCGTCGAGGCCGGACGTGACGTCTTGCCTTCCCACGACAGTTCGACGTCGTAATCGAGCGGCTCGTCCAGCATGCGCAGGTGCGCATCGCGGACGACGATCCCATCCTCAGCCGCCGCGCGCGGCACCACGAGCTGCAGGCCATCGGAGCGATCGACCACGCTCGCGCGTTCGAGATCGACGGGCTCGTGAAGCGTCTCGAACGGACGCACGATGACGCGATCGCCGCGCGTGGCCCGGAGACCTCGGAGACTCACGTAGCGGTGCGCCCAAAGCGCGGTACCCGGCTCGATGCGCGCGGGCAGTGAAACGTCCTCGACGCTCGCGCCGCGCGCGCGATCACGCGCATCGCGCACCAAAACACCGATCGCCACGTGCTCGACCGCGCGCGCGCCCGTGTTCTCGAGTTCGACGCGCAGCACGTGATCGATCGGCGCCTTGCGCGCGCTGAGCGTCGCGCTGCGCAGCATCGGCGCGCCGTCGACCGGCGTCGATGCATCAACCTCGACGCCGAGCGCCGTCGTCGGTACCTCCCCCTGCACAGCCGCTGCACCCATCACGCTGATCATCACGATCGACGCGAGACCCATCATCACGCGCCGCCCGTGCCTTGCACGGCTGTTCATTGAAACAAACATCCTCGTCTCTCCCTCAATCCATACATTGTTCAAAAGGAGCACAGGGCGACCCCACCTCCAACGCGTGGCCTACCTGTGCGGATCGCTTCTATCCCACGAAGCGTCGTGCTGCCTGAAAATAGGTCACGATCGGAATCATTCTTTCGACACGCCAACGGGACGCAGCCGGATGACGATCCAGCAGCGGCCCGTTCGAGCAGACGATTCGGACGGGCTATGGCGCGCGCTGCGGCAGATCGCGCAGGCGCAGCCGGATCGTATCGCCGCGCTGCAATCCGAGCGCACCCAGCGGTAGCGAAACGGTGGTTGTCTGCGCGATGCCCGGATGATGCGCGGGCAGATCGACCGCGTAGGAACCGCCGCCGCGCGGCGCGCCGTCCTGATCGAAGACGTCATACTCCAGCAGCTGGGTCGAAGCCGGCACGGCCAGCAGCCCTTCCCACGTCAGCGCGACGTCGTAGTCGAGCGGCACGTCGATGCGATCGAGCTCGGCGCGATCGATGGCCAGGCCGCGCGGATCAGCCGTTTGCGGCACGACCAGCTGCAGACCGTCGTCCCGCTCCATGCGATGCGCGGGCGTCGGATCGAGCGTCTCGTGCAGGCCATCGAACGTGTGCACGACGACGCGATCGCCGCGCGTCGCGCGCAGCGCCGACAGGCTGATCGGTCGACGCGCCCAAGCGGTCTCGCCAGCCGCCAAAGGCTGGGTGAACGGAACGCGGAGCGTGTCCGTGCTGCGAAGGCGATCGCGCGCATCGCGCACGGCGACGCCGAAATGCAGGTCCGCCAGCGTGCGATCGGCGGTGTTGCAAACCCGAACGCGCAGCTCGTGATCGATCGGATGTTCGCGCGCGGTCAGGGTTGCGCCGCGCAGCTGCGGCACGCCCGGGATCGGCGTCGCCGCATCGACTTCGACGCGCAGCGTGGTGATCGGCACGGCGGCCTGCGCGGGAATCGCAGCGGCTGCGCATACCGTGAGCGCGATGACGTTCCAGATCAGGCGTTCAAACCGACTGATGTCCCAACAATTATCAGCGTAACGCATCTTCCTCTCCTCTACAGAAAACCAGCAGAAAACTTGACAGATAATGCTTTCGATTCTAGCAGATCGCCCCGATCTGCCGCGTCGGGCAGGTGGCGTCAGACGCCGATAGCGAGGCGGTCGGCGAGGACCTTGGGGAGGTTGGAGCGGACGATGCGCTCCTGCGCCTTCGAGATGGCGTAGTCGATGCGGTGCCAGGTGACCGCGCGGGCCTCGCTGTCGTAGACCACGTAGGCCGCACGCGGATCGCGGTCGCGCGGCTGACCGATCGAGCCCGGGTTCAGCAGGTAGCGCTTGCCCTCTTCCAGCTCGAGCGTGAACGACTTGCCCTGCACCACCGAGACCTCGATGCCGTCGTCGTGGCGCACGAAGAGCGACGGGATGTGCGTGTGACCGAAGAAGGTCAGCGGCGCCTCGTAGTGGGTGAAGATCTCGTAGGCGTCGTAGATCGAAAAGACGTAGGCGTCTTCGTCGAGCGGCGAGCCGTGGCAGATGTGCAGATCCTCGCGCACCTCGATCGGCCCCTGCGGCAGCTCGCGCACGTAGCGCAAATTGCCCGGCGTCAGCCGCTCGGTGGTCCAGCGCGCCGCGGCCAGCGCCGGCTGGTTGAAATTCGAGCCGTCTTCGAGCTTGGCCACGACCTTGTCGTGGTTGCCGCGCACCACGTGCACCTCACCCTCGAAATTCTTCACCGCCTCCACGACCTGATTGGGCCCCGCGCCGTAGCCGACCAGATCCCCGAGCACCAGCGTCACGTCGAAATCCTGGCCGCGGACCTCGCGCAGGACGGCGGCAAAGGCGTCCCAATTGCCGTGCATGTCGGAAAGAATCAGGTAGCGCAAGACGGTTCTCGCAGAAGGTCGTTGATGCGGTCGACGATGTCGGTCGGTGAATCGGCGGTGGTGATGTCGATGCGCAGATCAGCGGTGCGATAGGCGGGCAAGCGCGCACGATAGAGCGTACGCGCCTGATCGACGTTGCGGAAGAGCGGACGGGCCGCGCGCCCCAATCCGTCTCCGACGCGGGTGACCAGGAGATCGAAGTCCGGGTTCAGCCACACGGTGACGCCGAGACGGCGCAGAAGGGCGCGGTTACGAGCGAACGTGATCGTACCACCACCCGTGCCAACAATGACAGGATCTGTGGCCTCCGTCGCGCGCAGACACGCGTGCTCCGCATCGCGAAAGGCCGTCTCGCCGCGGGTCGCGAAGAGCGTGGCGATCGATTGACCGCACGACGCCTCGATCTCGGCGTCGAGATCGACGAACGGCGCGCCGCGTCGCGCCGCGAGCGCACGGCCGATGCGGGTCTTGCCCGCGCCCATGAAGCCGACCAGATAGATGCGCACCGATCGCGTGCTTCCGTCTCGCATCGCCTGCCCGACCGCGGCCTCGCCGCGAACGGCGGCTCAGCGATCGACCGGCTTGCTCCGTTCGCGCAGCAGCGCGCGCAGCAGCAGGGTGAGAAAACCGCCCCAGACCGCGCCGCAGATCACGACCATGACCGCCACCGCCAGGCCGCTCACGGACGCTCTCCCTCGATGCGCACCGCGCCTGATTCGCCGGCCGACGCGGCCTCGGGGACGCCCGCGCGGCGCGCGATCCAGCGGTTGAAGAGCACCAGCAGCGTGAGCGCGATCGACCACTGCAGCAGCACCGTGCCGACGCTCGACGGCGCGAACGGCGCCAGCCAGCCCGTCGGATCCCAGCCGCGCGCCTCCCACAGCCACCACGCCGTCAACACCACCGCCTCGACCGGCACCAGCACGCCGACCACCCACACCCACCAGCGACCGATGCGCAGATCGCTGTCGGCGCCGTTGACGGTTTCGGTGCGCAGGCGCTCGAGGCCGAAGCGGCGCGCGGTCAGCGCGAAGAACAGGCCGCACAGGATCAGACCGACGCCCCACACCCAGTCCTGATTCTGAAAGAAGCCCATGTGCAGCGCCGACGGCACGCCCAGCACCAGCGCGAGCGCGCCCACGACCCCGATCGCCGCGCGGCGCGAGAGGCCGCCGTCGATCAGCACGCGCGTCGCCAGCTCGAGCATCGCGATCAGGCTGGTGATCGCGGCGAACGACAGCGCCAGGAAGAAGAGCACCATGAAGAACGCACCGCCCGGCATCTGCGCGAAGAGCTGCGGCATCCAGATGAAGGTCAGACCCTCGTTGCCGGCACCGACGATGTCGGCCTGCGCCGCCGGGTTGATGGCGAACACCGTGCACAGCACCATGATGCCGGCGAGCAGCGACATGCTGTTGTTGCCGAAACCGATCAGGAACGCGTTGAGCGAGACGTCCTCACGCTGCTTCATATAGATCGGTTTCGGCAACAACAGCATGTCGCTGCTCGCCGGCATCATGGTGCTGTGCACGGTGTTCGCCATCAACCCGGCGGCGCAGGCCGACATCGTCGGTG
>JBCCOR010000105.1:0-10783 GCA_039025295.1 Acidobacteriota bacterium | reverse complement strand
CGACGAGGAGCTGGACGAGCTGGGTGCGGCCCTGGGTGCGCTGGCCGACGACGCAACCGACGCATCCGGCGACAGCGCGGCCGCGGCGGCCGACGACGATCCCGCCGAGCTCGCCCGCGCCGCGGTGCGCGAGGAGCTCGGCGACGTGCTCTTCGCGCTGGTCAACGTCGGCCGCAAGCTGCGCGTCGATCCCGAGGCCGCGCTGGCCGGAACCAACCGCAAATTCCGCCGCCGCTTCGAGCGCATCGAGGCGCATTTCCGCGCCCGCGGCGAGGCCCTGCCCGACGTCGATCTCGCGGCGATGGACGCCGTGTGGAACGCGGTCAAAGACGAGGAACGCTGAAGCGTCAGCCGGCGGCGACGGCCTCGGCGAGCGCATCGTCGTCCGCCGGCGCGTCGAACGCGGCGTGGAAGCGCGCCGTGGCGCGCATGCGCGGCAGATGATCGGCGCGCAGCGGCAGCACCATGCACGCCGCGTCGGGCGCGTCGGGGAACGGAAAGGCGATGTCGAGCGGACGCGCCGGCTGGAAGCCGAAGCGCGTATAGTAGGTCGGATGGCCGAGCACGATCACCGCGCCGTGGCCGGCGAGGCGGCAGGCGCGCAGGCCCGCGCGCACGAGCCGACCGCCCAGGCCCTGGCGCTGGACGCCGGGCTCGACCGCCATCGGCCCGAGCGCCACCACCGGCACCGACGCCAGCGGCGGCGCGGTCAGGCCGGCGGCCTGCGGCAGCGGATCGGGATCGAGCCACGCGGGCGAGAAGAAGAGCGCGCCGAGGATCGCGCCCGGTCGCCAGTGGGCGTCGGGGCCGTGGTCGGCCGTGCACTCGGCCACGAAGCAGCAGGTCAGGGCCTGCGCGTCGTCGAGCCGCTCGACGACGGCCGATTCGCCGGTGCCGTCGAACGCGCAGTCGAGCAGCGCGCCGACCGCGCGCAGATCGCCCGGGCGCAGCGGACGGATGAGCGCGCCGCGCGCCAGCTCGGCGGCATCGGTCGAAGGATCGGGCGCGTCGGAAGTCGATCCGGTCATCGGGCGTTCTCCATGGTCATTCCCACTCGATTGTGCCGGGCGGCTTGCTGGTGACGTCGTAGACCACGCGGTTGACGCCGTCGACCTCGTTGACGATGCGGTTGGCGACGTGGCCGAGCAGCGCGTAGGGCAGCGGCGACCAGTCGGCGGTCATGAAGTCGGTGGTTTCGACCGCGCGCAGGGCGATGACGTTGTCGTAGGTGCGCCCGTCGCCCATCACGCCGACCGCCTTCACCGGCAGGAAGACGGCGAACGCCTGGCTGGTGCGGTCGTACCAGCCCGATTCGCGCAGCTCCTCGATGAAGATCGCGTCGGCCTCGCGCAGCACCGCCAAGCGCGGCTCGGTGACCTCGCCGAGCACGCGCACGGCCAGGCCCGGACCGGGAAAGGGATGGCGCATGAGCAGGCTCTCGGGCAGCTCGAGCGCGCGGCCGAGGCGGCGCACCTCGTCTTTGAAGAGCATGCGCAGCGGCTCGACCAGCGCGAAGCCGAGGCGCTCGGGCAGGCCGCCGACGTTGTGATGGGTCTTGATCGTCACCGCCGGCCCGCCGGCGACCGCCGACTCGATGACGTCGGGATAGAGCGTGCCCTGGGCGAGGAACGCGATGTCGTCGAGGTCGGCGACGCTGCGCTCGAAGACCTCGATGAACAGATGGCCGATGATGCGGCGCTTGAGCTCGGGATCTTCGACCCCGCGCAGCGCGTCGAGAAAGACCTCGCGCGCGTCGACGAGCTGGATCGGCAGGCGCAGCTCCTGGCGCAGATCGGTCATGACCTGGTCGCGCTCGCCTTTGCGCAGCAGGCCGTTGTCGACGAAGACCGGCTGCAGGCGATGACCGAGCGCCTGGGCCATGAGCGCGCCCATCACCGACGAGTCGACGCCGCCCGAGAGCGCGCACAGCACGCGGCCCTCGGGGCCGACCTGCGCGCGGATGATCTCGACCGCGCGCTCGGCGAAGCGCTCCATGCGCCAGCCGCCCGGCGCCTCGCAGACGTGGCGCAGGAAGTTGCCGAGCATGGCCGCACCTTCGGGCGTGTGGGCCACCTCGGGATGGAACTGGATGCCGTAGAGCCGGCGCTCCGGCGACATCATCGCGATCACCGGCACGCGCGACGCCTTGGCGGTGACGACAAAGCCCGGCGGCGCCTCGTCGACGTGATCACCGTGGCTCGCCCACACCGTCTGCCGGCGCGCGAGATCGTGGAAGAGCGGCCCGGCGTCGCGGGTCAGGCGCACCTCGGTGCGGCCGTACTTGCCGCTCTCGCCGCGCGCCACGCGCCCACCGCACAGCCGCGCGATCAGCTGCATGCCGTAGCAGATGCCGAGCACTGGCACGCCGAGCGCGAGGATGTCGGCATCGATGCCGGGCGCATCGGGCTCGTCGACCGAGCGCGGACCGCCCGAAAGCACGATGCCGATCGGATCGCGCTCGCGCAGCATCTCGGCCGTCACGGTATGCGGCACGATCTCGCTGTAGACCTCCAGCTCGCGCACGCGGCGCGCGATCAGCCGGGTGTACTGACTGCCGTAGTCGAGAATGATCAGCGGCCGCTCGGACGCGGTCGTCTCGTGGATGACGGGATGCAGCATGCTCACAGTTCGGCCTCCTCCTTCGGGGCGCGCATCATCAGCTCCTCCACCGCCAGGCGCGGCGACTTTCCATGGTGCAGCACCTGCACCATCTGTTCGGTGATCGGCATCTCCACCCGCTGGCGCGCCGCCAGCCGGGCAACGGCGAGCGAGTTGCGCACGCCTTCGGCCACCATCGAGCCGGCGAGCGCGTCCTCGACCGTGCGTCCGCGGGCCAGGGCGAGACCGAGCTGGCGGTTGCGCGACAGGCCGCCGGTGCAGGTCAGCACCAGATCGCCGAGCCCGGCAAGGCCGGCGAGCGTGCGCGGCTGTCCGCCGCAGGCGAGGCACAGTCGGGTGACCTCGTGCAGGCCGCGGGTGATCAGCGCCGCCTGTGTGTTCTGGCCGAGGCCGAGGCCGGTCAGCACGCCGGCCGCGATCGCGATCACGTTCTTGGTCGTGCCGCCGAGCTCGACGCCGACGACGTCGGTCGACGAGTAGATGCGGAACACCTTGGTGGCCAGCAAATCGCGCAGGCGCTGCGCCAAATCGCCGTCGCCGCAGGCGAGGACGGCCGCGGTCGGCACGCCCTGGGCCAGCTCACTGGCGAAGCTCGGGCCGGCGAGCACGGCGAAATGCACGTTGCGGTCGGTGGCGATCGCCTCCTCGAAGGTCACCTGGCTCATGCGCGCCAGGCTCTCGGTCTCGATGCCCTTGGTCGCCGACACCACCACCGGCACCCGGTTCGGCGGCAGCGCGCTCAGCAGCTGGCGCACAACCTCGCGAAAACCGTGCGACGGCACCGCGACCACGATCGCCTCGCAGTCGCGCAGATCGCGCAGATCGTCGGTGATGCGCAGCGCCTCGGGCAGCGCCACGCCGGGCAGATAGGCCTCGTTGACGCGCGCCGTGCGCAGGGTCTCGGCGAAAGCCGGCCGGCGCGACCACAGCACGACGTCGCGGTCGGCCTGGGTCCAGTGCAGGGCGAGGGCGGTGCCGAACGAGCCCGTGCCGACGACGCCGATCCGCTGCGGGGTCGGCGGCTGGCGGATCGGAGGCCGGTCGGCGTGCGGGGGGACGTCCATCGGGGTTCTCGCTCGGGGGATGAAGGATCGAAGGCGATGTCGAGGGCAGATCGAAGACGATATCGAAGGATGATGCCGAGGCGCTGCCGAGGCGCAGTGGCGCGCTCAGTCGGCCGCGCCGGCCGCCGGATCGCGCGCCAGCCGACGGCGCAGCATTTCGAGGGCGACCTGCGTCGCCAGCTGACGCACCCGCGCGCGATCGCCCGGCAGAACGGCGTGGCGATGGCGCACGGCGTCGTCGCCGACGCCGGGACCGGCCAGGCCGAAGTGCACGGTGCCGACCGGCTTGGCGTCGCTGCCGCCGCCGGGGCCGGCAACGCCGGTGATGCCGATGCCGTAGTCGGCGCCGAGGCGGTCGCGCACGCCCGCGGCCAGCGCGCGCGCCACCGGTTCGCTGACCGCGCCGTGGTGTTCGAGATCGGCCGGCGCCACCCCGACCAGGTCGATTTTGAGCGCATTGGAGTAGCAGATCGCGCCGCCGACGAAGGCCCGGCTGCTGCCCGCCACCGCGGTCAGGCGTCCGCCGAGCAGGCCGCCGGTGCAGCTCTCGGCGACCGCCACCGTCCGCCCGGCGGCGGTCAGCTGCGTGATCACGGCGGTCTCCAGATCGACCGCCGCCGATTCGGCGAAGATCCGATGATCGCCGACCGCCGCGCGCACCGCCGCGGCGACGGCGTCGAGATGCGCACGGCGGGTCGACGGATCGCCGACCGCGCGCAGATGGATCGTCACCTCGCCCGGCCGCGCCAGCACCGCCAGCGCGTTGCGGCCGAAGCGGTCGTAGACCGGCGCGAGCCAGGTTTCGACCTCCGACTCGGGCACGCCCGCGAGCTTGAGCAGATGCCGCTCGACGCGATCGCCCGGCGCGGCATGTGCCGTCAGCCACGGGCGGATCGCATCGTCGACGATCGCGTCGACCTCGCGCGGCACGCCCGGCAGCAGGAAGGTCACCGCGCCGGGCGCCCCGGCGGGATCGTCCGCCGACGGATCGATGCGCTGGCCCGGGGCGGTGCCGGCCGCGTTGTCGAGCGCGACCGCGCCGTCGATCACCGCGGCCTGGCGCGCGTTGACCGCGGGCATGGTGCGGCCGAAGCGGGCGAAGCGCGCGCGGATCTGCTCGACCAGCGCCGGATCGACGGTCAGCGACCGGCCGAAGGCGGCGGCCGCGCCGGCGCGCGTGCGGTCGTCGGCGGTCGGGCCGAGGCCGCCGGTGACCAGCACCAGATCGGCGTCGGCGCCGAGGCGGCGCAGCACGGCGGCGATGCGCGCTTCGTCGTCGCCGACCACCGCCTTCTCCACCAGCGTCACGCCGTGGTTCTCGAGCAGCGCGGCCAGGCGCAGACTGTTGGTGTCGAGGCGCTCGGTGCCGAGCAGTTCGTCACCGACGGCGACGATCGCGGCGCGGCGCACGGCGGACGGCGCGCCGCTCATCGGCGATCGCGCGGTGCGTGGACGGGTCGATTCATGGCGTTTGATCCTAGGCGCTTCGCCGGGCCGGAGCAACCGCCGAGCGGCGCACCGGGCAGCCGCCGCGCGATTGACCGCGCTGTCGGAGCATGCGCTAGGATGCCTTTATGGCCATCGAACGCGCATCCGACCCCGCCCGTCCGCTCATCCGCCGCGCGCGCGCGACCGCCGCGGCACGATCGCACGATGCGCCCGTCCGCATCGCCGTCATCGGACTCGCGCTGCTGCTCGTCGGCCTCGCGCTGGCCGCGAGCGCGGCGCGTGCCGACGACGACATCCGCCGCGTCCGCACGGCCGATGGCGACCGCCTGCTGGTCGCCCGCGACGCGTTCCGCCAGGTACTCGACGCCGACACCGGTCAGGTCGAGCAACAGCTGACGTTCAACGGCCATACCCAAATCGTCGACTTCGCCGGCGCCGACGACGCCTGGTACGTCAGCGGCTACGAACACATCAACGGCCTGCATCGGCTGTTCGTGCTGCGCGGCAACCGCGCCGGCGTCTACGCCTTGCCTCGGCCGACCGCGCCGGTATCGGCGACCCGCGCCGACGGCGCGAGCGAGCCGCTGCAGCTCGGTCCGGTGCTGTTCACCGATCGCAACGGCCTGCACGGCGCGGCCTGGCTGATCGGCGCGCACGTCCAGGCGCTCGGCGTGTACGTCGCCGACTGGGACGGCCGCAGCTGGTCGACGCCGGTCGAGATCAGCCCGGCCGGCGCTGGCAGCCAGCTCGCACCGGCCGCCGCGGTCCTCGCCGACGGCACCTGGCTGCTCGCCTGGAGCGCCCACGACGGCGTCGACGACGAGATCCACTACAGCCTGCGCGACCGCGACGGACTGTGGCGCGCACCGGCCAAGGTCGAACGGATCGACGACCGCACGCCCGACATCACGCCGGCGGTCGTCGCGCTGCCCGACGGCGGCGCGCTGCTCGCCTGGAGCGCCTACGACGGACGCGACTACCGGCTGCAAATCAGCCGCCTGGAAACCGGCGCCGCCGACGCGGCGCGCTGGAGCGCGCCGCGCACGCCCGATGCGGTCGGCCGCGGCGCGGTTTTCCCGCGCTTCGAGACCGCGTTCGCCGCATCGGGCGACGGCGCGTATCTGCTGACCCGCGCTGTCGCGCCGGCCGCTTGGACGCTGCTGCATCTCGCCGACGACGGCACCACGCGCCGCGCCGCGCAGATGACGACCGACGCGCTGCGCCGTCCGCTGCCGATCGCGCAGGAGAACGGCGTCCTGCTGCGCTGGTGGATGCCGCCCGAGGCCAGCGCGACGCCCGCGTCCGCGCTGACGCCGCATCGGGTGCCGGCAACCGAGCGCGTCGTGCCGTGGACGCCCGCCGGCGGCGGCACGACGAACGAGCGCTGACCGCGCGTCGATGCCGGGCCGACGTAACTTTTTGCCCGGGCTCCGCGTAAAGCCCACAGAGGTCGATGCACATGAGCGTCGCCGCTTTCCGGAGATCCCATGACCATTCGAGCAACTCTGATGCAGCTGGCGATCGGGCTCGTGCTCAGCGCGTTCGCGACCGGCGTCCACGCCGAGGAACACGCCGCTGACGCCCGGTCGACGACCGATCACGGCGCCGCAGCGTCGCATGCGAGCATCCGCGACGTCCTGAAGCTCGAGGGCGCCGCCGCGCTGCCCTACACCGTCACCGCCGAGATGCTGCCCATCCAAGGTCCGCTGGCGGGCGAGCGCGGCGCCACGGTCGGCGACGCCAGCGCCCAGCGCGGCGAGATTTTCGCGCTCTCCTACGTGCGCAACGACGTCGACGACCCGTCGGCGCGGCCGGTGCTCTTCGCCTGGAACGGCGGTCCAGGCGGCGCGGCTGTCTGGGTCAACTTCGGCGCGTTCGGCCCGAAGAAGGTCGCGCTCTCGGCCGAGGGCTGGCCGCTGCCGCCGCCCGGCCAGCTGATCGACAACCCGCACACCCTGCTCGACCGCGCCGATTTGGTGTTCCTCGATCCGATCGACACCGGCTTCAGCCGCACCTTCGACGGCCACGAGCCGAGGACTTACCACAGCGTCGACGCCGACGTCGAAGCGGTCGCCTATGCGATGCATCGCTGGCTCAGCTTGCACGATCGCTGGGCGTCGCCGCTCTTCCTCGCCGGTGAGAGCTACGGCACCACCCGCGCCGCGGCGCTCAGCATGCACCTGCACCTGCGCTACGGCATGCAGATCAACGGCATCGTGCTGATCGCACCGATCCTGAACTGGCCGAACATCCAGTTCGCGCCCGGCAACGATACGCCTTACCTCACGTATCTGCCGAGCTACGCCGCCACCGCCTGGTACCACCAGCGCCTGTCGCCCGCGCTGCAGCAGCGCCCGCTCGAGGATCTGCTCGACGAGGTCGAGCGCTTCACCCTGGGCGACTACGCCAGTGCGCTCCTGCTCGGCGATCGGCTCGACGACGCCCGACGGCGCGATCTCGCGACGATCATCGCCAAGTACATCGGCTTGACCGAGGAAGACATCCTCGCTCACGATCTGCGCATCACCCTGCCCACGTTCCGCGAGCGGCTGCTCGAATCAAGCGGCCAGCAGATCGGCCGGCTCGACAGCCGCTTCGTCGGCGTCCAGCCACCGTTCGACGAAGGCGGCTTCGGCTTCGATCCGAGCCTCGACGCGGTTACCGCACCCTACGTACCGCTGGTCAACGACTACCTGCGCCGGGTGGTCGGCTTCGACAGTCCGCGCGTCTACCGCTATCTCAGCCTGTTCGTGCACCCGTGGCGCTTCAGCACCGAGACGCAGCTGGCGCCGCTCAACGTCGCCCAGGACCTGCGCCAGGCGCTGGCGCGCAATCCGTATCTGCACGTGCTTTTCGTCACCGGCTACTACGATTTCGCCACGCCCTATTTCGACAGCGAGCACATCGTGGCGCACCTGGGCCTGGCCGACGATCTGCGCGACAACGTCCAGATCACTTACCACGAAGCCGGCCACATGATGTACATCCGCGCGGTCGACCACGCCAAATTCGACGCCGATCTCGACGCCTTCTTCGATCGCGCGCTCGGCCAGGACGCACGCGCCTGGGGCCCGGCGCGACCTGAATGAGTCCGCCGTTGCGCCCGCCCGCTCCGCGCGTCGCCGAGGCTGAGGAGATGCCTGCATGTCCCTGATCGAGCCGCTCGCGCAGTGGCTGCTCACCTTCTTCCTGGCCGCCGGTACCGGCGTGCTGGCGGCCATGCTGGTCGTCGGCTTCGTCGGCAGCTTCCTGGTGCGCAAGGCACCGCGGCGGGCCGACGGCGCGCCCGCGCTGTGGACACGCGTCGTCTCGGCGGTGTGCGCGGCGATGATCTGGCTGCCCGCGGCCGGGCTCTTCCTGATGCACGGCCCGCTCTCGGGCGTCGTCGCCGCCAGCCATCAGCTGCGCAGTCACGTCGACGCCGCCGCCCCGCCGCTCGCCTTCCGCACGGTCGCGGGCGACGAACCGCAGCTGCTCGCCGAGCTGCGCGGCCAGGTGGTGGTGATCAACCTCTGGGCGACCTGGTGTCCGCCGTGCATCGAGGAAAAGCCCGAACTCGATCGCCTGCAGCGCGACTTCGCGCCGCGCGGCGTCACGGTCATCACGCTCTCCGACGAGTCGCCCGAGGTGCTGCGCGCGTTCCTGCGCGAGAACCCGACCTTCACCCTCGCTGGCTACACCGAGCCGCTGCGCGGCTTCTATGGCGTCGGCGCGCGCCCGACGACGCTCCTGATCGACCGCGAGGGCATCTTCCGCGGCTACGTCCTCGGCGCGCGCTCCTACGGCTTCTTCGCCAACTGGATCGAGCCGTATCTATGAGCTAGCCCGGGTAGCGATCGCCCGGCTGCAGATCGACGATCTCGATCGTGAGATCGAGCGCCTCGACCTCGCGCCGGAACTGCTCGGGCGTACCGGTCAGCACCGGGAAGGTGCCGTAGTGGATCGGCACCACCTTCGGCGCACCGAGCAGGCGGCAGGCATAGGCCGCCGCGCGCGGGCCCATCGTGAAGATGTCGCCGATCGGCAGGAAGGCGACGTCGGGCTTGTAAAGCTCACCGATCAGCTGCATGTCGAGGAAGACGTCGGTGTCGCCGGCGAAGTAGAGCGTGAAGCCGTCGGGCATGCGGATCACGAAGCCGGTCGCGACGCCGCCCTGCATGAAGCCGCCGCTGCCGTCGGGCGCGCCCGCGGTATGGTCGGCGCGCACCATGGTCACCTGCATGCCGAACACGTCCTGGGTGCCGCCGAGGTTCATCGGGCGGGTGTTGCCCACGCCCTGGCGCTCGAGCACGCTGCACAGTTCGATGGTCGCGAGCACGTGCTGCGGCTTGTGCGCGCGCCCGAGCGCGGCGGCGTCGGCCATGTGATCGTCGTGGCCGTGGGTGATCAGCATGCCGTCGAGCCGGTCGAACGACTTGAGTGCCTCGGGGCAGGCGGGGTTGCCGGCCAGCCACGGATCGAGGATCACCTTGCGCCCGTCGGCGAACGTGAAGAGCAGGGTGGCGTGGCCGCAAAACGTGATGGTCGGTCGCGGGAGATCGGTCATGGTTGCCTCCGAAAGGGCTTAGGCGCTCGGCGCGCGTCGAATGACGGGTCGAGTGGCTTCGAGATCGGCGTCGAGCGCGGTCGACAGTCGAACGACCGTCGCGCGATCGACTTTGGCACCCGGACCGTCGGCTTCGACGCGATCGAGCGTCGCGTACGCGAGCAGCACGGGCAAGGCGGTAAACGCAACGACGCCGGACGGTCCGCCGGCGTCTTGAAGGGTGTGGACGTACTCGGTCGCGCGATCGAGATCGCGGCGCGCGAGCGCGAACAGCTGATCCCGCGTGACCGAGGCCGGCAGATACGACCGCCCCTCGGTGGCGTCGAACGCCGCGTCGCGCAGAATGTTGACCAGCTGCAAGCCCTCACCGAAGGCACGCGCGCGCGCTTCGAGCGGCGCGGCGACCGCGCTGAGGTTGTCGTGATGCAGCAGGAAGAGATCGGTCAGCAGCTCACCGACGATACCGGCAACGATGTAGCAGTAGTGGCGCAGATCGTCGAGATCGCGCAGCTGCAGTTCGCCGTCGTCGTCGGTGCGCACCACGAAGCCCGCCATGCCCTCGGCCGTGCGCACGGTGTGATGACGCACGCACGCGCGGGTCGCCTCGGGCAGCGCGAAATAGGCTTCGAGCACCGCCGGCGTTTCCCGCAGCAGCTCCTGGTAGCCGGCGTGGTCGATCGGCACCGCCTCGACCCAGGTCGCGGCGAGGGCCTCGGCCGCGGCGCGCGCCGCATCGGGATCGTCGAGCAATCCCTCGAGCGACGCGAGCGCCGCCACGCGCTGGGCGCGCGGCCAGGTCGCAGCGTCCTCGAAGGTGTCGGCGATGCGGAAGAGCAGATAGGCGATCGTCACCGCGCCCCGGGTCGGCTCGGGCAGGCGCGGAATCGAGAGGGCGAAGGTGCGGCTGGTTTTGACCAGCAGATCCTGGAGATCGGCCATGGCGTGAGCGGCGGCGACGGCGGCCGTGAAACCTCGGACGGTGGCGATGGAACCGGCGGCGCGCCGGATCAGCGCGACGCGACGACGCGGGTGCCGCCGACGGCCGCGATCGAAGCGGCCGGGCCAGCCTGCGCGTAGAGGCGCAGGGCGGTCACGAAGCGGCCGG
>JBCCOR010000104.1:0-10787 GCA_039025295.1 Acidobacteriota bacterium | reverse complement strand
CCTACACCGTCGAGCTGCGCGTGCCCGACGACTGCGCGTTCGACGGCAAGCCGCTGCGCGAATTCGCCACCGCCGACGTCGAGGTGATCGTGGTCTCGGTCGTGCGTCAGGAAGGCAAGCGCGCGCTGAAGCCGGGCGCCGACTTCGTCCTGCGCAAAGGCGACCAGCTGACCGTCGAGATCGATCCCGACGCGCTGCCGAAGCTGCTGGCGCGCACCGGCTTCGAGCTTTCCGATCAGGCGGCCGGCGCCGAGCAGATGGTCGGCGGCGAGGTGGAGCTCTACGAGGCCGTGGTGATGCCGCGCGGGCGCCTGGTGGGCAAGACCGTCATGCAGGCCGAGCTGCGCTCGACCCTCGGTCTCAACGTCGTCGGCGTGGCCCGCGGCGGCCGTCGCCTGCGGCGTCCGCTGCGCGAGATCCGCTTCGAGCCGGGCGACGTGCTGCTGATCCAGAACCGCGCGCCCAAGGAAGGCGACGGCTTCCACCAGGCCGGCCTGCTGCCGCTGGCGCCGCGCACGCTGGTGGTCAACTCCACCCGTCGGCTGGTGCTCGGATTGAGCATCTTCGCCGGCGCCGTGGCGATGCTGGCGATGGGCTGGATGTCGGCGGCGGTCGCTTTCACCCTGGCCGGTCTGCTGATGGTGCTGACCCGCCTGCTGCGGCTCGAGGATGCCTACCGCGCGATCGACATGCCGATCGTCGTGCTGCTCGGGGCGATGATCCCGGTCGGCCGCGCGTTCGAGACCACCGGCGGCGCCACCCAGCTGGCCGAGCTGCTGGTGTCGACCGCCAGCGTGCTGCCGGCGTGGTCGGTGGTCGGCCTGCTGCTGGTGCTGACGATGGTGCTCTCCGACGTCATGAACAACGCCGCCACCGCGGTCATCATGGCGCCGATCGCGGTGCACATCGCGGAGGCGCTCGAGGCGTCGAGCGATCCGTTCCTGATGGCGGTTGCGATCGGCGCCAGCTGTGCGTTCCTGACGCCGATCGGCCATCAGTCGAACACGCTGGTGATGGGCCCGGGCGGCTACCGCTTCAGCGACTACTGGCGCCTCGGTCTGCCGCTTGAGCTACTGATCATCGTGCTCGGCCTGCCGCTCCTCTTGTGGATCTGGCCGCTGAGCGGCTGATCCGAACGCGTCGCGTCAGTCGTCGTCGCCGGACGGCGGCCGGTGGACGAGCGAGGCCGAATTGATGCAGTAGCGCATGCCGGTCGGCGGCGGTCCGTCGGGGAAGACGTGGCCGAGATGCGCGTCGCACCGAGCGCAGACGACCTCGGTGCGGACCATGCCGTAGCTCGTGTCGCGACGCTCGGCGACCGCGTCATTGCCGGTGATGTCCCAGAAGCTCGGCCAGCCGGTGCCGGAGTCGAACTTGGTGTCGGCCAGGAAGAGCCGCGCGCCGCAGCAGACGCAGTGGTACGCCCCCGGCGCCTTGTGGTTGTGGTAGGCGCCGGTGAACGCGCGCTCCGTCCCTTTTTGACGGGTGATCCGATAGGTCTCGGCGTCGAGCTGCGCCCGCCACTCCGCTTCACTTTTTTCCACCCGTTCGATCGTGTCGTCTACGCGCTGGTTCATCGTCACCTCCAAAGGCCGGATCGGTCGCATGCGTTGATGCCCGCGGTCGTCGGCACGCGCCGATGGTAGCGAGGCGTTCATCTCGAAAAACCTTACTGCATCCAGATCTCGCCGACGGCGATGCCGGCGCGAAAATCAACGATCGCTCGATGCGCAGCCGCGTTCCTGGGCGAGATGCTGGCGCAGGATGCGCTTCACTTCGCCGACGGTGCGCGGATGGCCGGTGAGGTCGTGGCCCGCCGGCACGACGTGCTCGGAGCACGCGCCCGCGAGATGGGCGCTGCGGTAGGTGACGACGCCGTCGGAGCCCGTCGCGCCGTCGCCTTTGCCGCGGTCGCCCACAATCGTGTGGAACGGCACCGACGGATCGACCGGAATCTCGCCGGTGATCCGAATCAGCGGATGCTCCGGGCGCAGCGCGCGGATGCTGTCGACGCCGCGCTCGGCGAGCAGCTGCTGCATCGACGGCCGCACCGACGCCGGATTGTCGCGCACGATCTGCGTGAACAGTCGACGGAAATGGCGCGGCAGATCGACCAGCCCCGAGCCGAGCCGGCCGAGCCAGCTGCGCGCCATGCGGCTGCCGCGGTGCGGGGTGGCGATGAAGACCACCCGGTCGATCTCGGGCTGCGGCGTGAAGGCGAAGATCTCGCGCAGCGTGGCGCGATCCGCGTCGGAGGTGTCGAGCGCGTCGGGCGGCACGCTGAACACGGCGTCCCACACCTGCTCGCCGCTGTGCGATATCAGGGTTTTGCTGAGCAGACCGCCCATGCTGTGCGCCACCACCACCATCGCGCGCATCGCAGGATCGTCGCGCTCCGGATCGAGCTGCCGCTGCAGATCGGCCAGCGCGCGCTTCAGCTGGCGGGCGGAATACAGATACGGCAGACCGGTGGGATAGACGTAGTGCCAGACCTGGTAGGCGTCGCGCAGCGCGGGATCGCCGAAGAGCTCGTTGGTGAGCTCCATCCACGTGAGCGGACTGGAGACGAGTCCGTGCACCATGAGCACCGGGATCTGCGCGGGGTCGTAGGGCTCGAGCAGGTAGATGCCCTGGCGATCCAGCGTCTTCTTGGCGCGAAACAGGCCCTGCCGGGCGAGGCGCCCGAGCTCGGCGCGTTCGAGCAGATACGCATACGGCGCCGTGAGGTCGTGGGCCAGCGGCCACGCGCGGCCGCCCTGGTCGAAGGTCTGCACGATGCGCGGATCGTAGAGCGCGAGCCGGGGCCGGTCGAAGCCGTCGAAGTGCAGCATCGCGGTCGCGGGCGCGAGGATGCCCTCGGGCGGCAGGAAGCGATCGATCGGCCGCGTCTGGCGATTCTCGCGCAGCGCGATGAGCGGCGCGCCGAGGCCCGGCGCCCGGTGGCGGTTGCGCAATCCGTAGACGGTGAAGGCGTCGGCGGGCAAGAGCGCGTCGAAGTCCTCGACGTTCAGCAGCGCGTTCCCGCGCAGGATCTCGAGATCGGCGCGCTGGGCCTGGCGCGCGACGGCCGTCGTGGCCCGTCGGTAGAGGGCGACCGCAGCGGCGCGACGGGTGGCACGCACGTCAGACGCGCGCGTCAGGAGCGCATAGGCGTAGGCGGCGGCGCGGAGATGGGCGCGCAGGGCCGCGTCGGGGTCGCGTCGCTGCGCCCGGCACGCCCGCTGCAGCGACCATTCGGTGCCGGCCAGGAGCAGCGCGTGGCGCGCGTCGCCGTCTGGCGCGGCCGCCAGCGCGTCGTCGAGCACGGCCAGGGTCTTTGGCGCGCCGCGACGATCGCGATCCAATCGGCGCAGCAGCTGCCGCGTGGCGTCGTCGAGCTCCGCGGCGTGGTGCGCGGCCGTCGGCATCTGCGCGCAGTTCGCATCCGGCGTCAGCGGTCGCACGCCGACGCTGATGCAGCCCGTCGTCAGGCTGGCCGCCAGCAGCAGCGGCGCCAGATGCGCTGTGCGGCGTTCCGGCCATGGCTTCGAACCTGACATCGACGGGGTCCTCCGATCCGCGGTTGAGATGCGCGTTCTTCAGCAGGGCCCGCATGCTAGCAGTCGCTGGTCTGCGCGCTGGGTTGCGCGGCGGCGGTCGGCAAATGCCGCTGGATCCACGGCATGACGACGTAGACCATTATCGGTACCATCAAGGCGCTCATCGCCAGCGTCCGGAGGGCGAGCGGCAGATCTGCCAATACCGGATCGAGCAGCCAGGCGACGGCGGTGAGCACGGGGTACACGCCGAGCCAGGTCGCCACGGCCAGCCGGCCGCGATCCGAGCGGACCGCGGCCGGCGTGGTGAATGGAACGGGCCGGTTCATGCCAGGTCCCAGGCCGAGACGTTCTCTTCCAAATGGGCGATCGAGGTCGTGCCCGGGATGACGATCACGTTGGGCGCGCGCCGGAGCAGCCAGGCCAGCGCTTCGCGCGGCGCGAGCACGGCGCCTTGGCGCATCGGATGGGCGCCGAGCGGGCCGTAGGGGATGAACGCGATGCCGAGCTCGTTGGTGTAGTCGACCAGCGCCGCGTCCTTTTGCTCCGCCTGGTTGAAGCGGTTCTGCACCGACGCGATCGGCGCGACGGCGCGCGCGCGATCGAGCTGTTCGCGATCGACGTTCGATAGGCCGATCAGGCGGATCTTGCCGGCCTTCCGGGCACGCTCGAGCGCGTCGACGGAGTCCTCGATCGGCGTCGCGGGATCGACCTTGTGCAGCTGGAAGAGATCGATGCGCTCGACCCGCAGGTTGGTCAGCGCCTCGTCGATCTGGCGCTGCAGCGCCGCCGGCGAGCCGTCGGCGACGATCTTGCCCGGCGCCGGCTTGTCGATGCCGCCCTTGGTGGCGAACACGACGCGCTGCGCGCCGTCCGCGAACGCTTCGCCGAGCAGCTGGTCGGCCCAGAGCGGACCGTAGGAGCGGGCCGAGTCGAAGAAGTCGACGCCGAGCGCGGCGGCGCGGCGCAGCAGGGCCAGACCGCCCTGCCAGTCGTCGTAGGGACCGAAATTGCCGGGCTGCCCGGTCAGCCGCATGGCGCCGTAGCCCATGCGGCTGACCGTGAGCTCGCCGCCCAGATCGAAGGTCCGGTTCAGGCCGGCGTTCGGGTTCGCGGGGCTGGCGGAGATGGCGTCGTGGTTCTGGTTGATGGCGGTCATGATGATGGCTCCCTGGGTGGGTGATGGGTCGGCGCGGACGCTGCGTCCGCTGTGGGAACCATGATGCCGGCGCCGCGCGTCATGTGGTAGACGCCTGGATCCGATATCTGTTATTCATCATGCGTATGAACAAAGGGCTCGATCGTCTCGTCCTGCTGCGCACGTTCGTGCGCATCGCCGAGGCCGGCAGCATCAGCGCCGCAGCGCGCGATCTCGGCCTCAGCCAGCCGACGGCAAGCCGTCATCTCGCCGAGCTCGAGCGTCGTCTGCGGGCGCAGCTCATGCGCCGCACCACCCACGCGCTGGCGCTGACCGCCGCCGGCCGGGCGCTGCTCGCCGACGCGCGCGCGCTGCTCGGCACGTGGGAAGCGCTGGAAGAGCGCCATCGGGCCGATGCCGAGCAGGCGCGCGGTCATCTGACCGTCGTCGCGCCGGTGGCCCTCGGCGAGGCGCATCTGATGGCGCTCGCCGGCGACTTTCTCGACGCGCATCCGGCGGTGTCCCTCGCCTGGCAGCTCGAGGATCGGATCATCCGCTTCGCCGAGATCGGCTGCGACTGCTGGATCAAGATCGGCGCGGTGCCCGACGAGACCCTGGTGGTCAAGCCGATCGGCGCGGTCGAGCGTCTGGTGGTCGCCGACGCGGCCTACTGGCGCGGCGTCGATGCCGAGACCGCGCGCGCGCCGTCCGACGCGCTCCCTTGGCTGGTGCTCGATCCCTTCGAAGGCCATCGCATCCCGCTGCGCGCATCGAGCGGCGAGACGCGCGTTCTGCGGCCGCGTCCGCGCCTGCGCACCAATAACATCGTCGCCCTGCGCGCGGCGGTTGCGCGCGGACTGGGCGTGGCGGTGCTGCCGCGCTGGTTCGTCGAAGACGCGCTGCGCGCGGGCGATCTCGTCGACTGCTGGCCCGGCTGGCGCGCGCCGACCCTGCCCGTCCATCTCGCCCGCCTCCCCGGCCGCCATCAGCCGCATCGCCTGCAGCTGTTCGTCGACCACATGCGTGCGTCGATCCCACAGCTGCCGGGAATCGACGCGCCGGGCTGAGCGGGCGGACCGGCTGCTTCACTGCGGTCCAGATACGACGCGATCCAAGCCTCACATGCTCGGTGACCGCGATCCACTGTCCGTCGCAGTCGACCCGGACTTGCCTCAATCCCTGCCTCCGGGCAGGAGGCGACATCGTGTAGCTGGTCGCTTGAGGTGTTCCTCATGTTGATGCCGAAGGCCGTGGCTTTTCGTCGATGGCTTTTCTTCGATGCTGCTGCTGCGACGACGGAGAGTGGTTCATGCTTGATTCTTCTAAGCCTTTCATTTTTCGACGTTTAGCTTTGGGTCTCGGATGAGTCCGGACAGTTTTTTGTCTGATGATCCTCGTTGGTTGACCCCGTTATCGAGGGTTTCTCGCTACAGGGGTAGAGCTTGCCGCAAGAGGAATCACAAATTTCAGATGGAGGGCACCAAGCATGGCAATTTCGACAAAAGTGCCGAATCTTCGAGAATCGAAGAACCAGGTGGTTTTCTTGGCCGGACTGAGTCTGCTCTGTACGGGTTGCGAGAGTTTCGACAGCATGGCTGCGGATCGAGCTCAGATGTGGCTTTGGATCGTTATTCCGTCTATGGCCTACCTGTTGGCAGGTGGTCTCGTCGTCTATTTGCTCCGCCGTCGCCAACTCAAACAGTGGAACCTCGTAAACCAGAGCTCGGACCCAGGCATCAAGGGGATTGCCCTTGGATTGACTGTGACGATCTTCGTTATTGTAGGGATTTTCTTGGTACTCAACATCCAGGGGCAGATCTCAGATGAGCAGAAATACTGGAACGTGGGTTTATGGATGATCGGCTCGATCATCGGAGGTCTTGCTGCCTTCCTGGCAGGTCTCTGGAAAGCTGAACCGAAATCGATCACCAAATCTTTGCAACCACCTAACTAGGAGTAAGGTGCTGATATGCCTGAAAATGTCTTGATTCTTGGTGGAGGTACCGGCGCCCACGTGGGTGTGGCCTATCTTCGACTGCAAATCTTAGGTTATGCACTCGGCTATTTTCGCCGTGGCCAGAGGAATTTTGATTTCCCTAGTCTTTTCCTGGTGGATCAGGATTCCTCTGATGGCACCTCTGACCAGCCTACTGCCTGGCAGGTAGCTCGCAGTCTGCTCGAAGCTCATCCCGCTCGGTTCGATTGGACGCAGGCGTCGAATCAGACAAGTCGTCCCGAATCCTTCGAGGTTTCACCCCTGCCAGTCGGAGCAAACAAGACCTGGTTTCATCTTCCAAATCATGTTCTTCAGAATCGATTCGAGGGCTCACCCTTGCTTGAGGTTTTTGCCTCGGAAGAGCAGCGGCGGATTGATTATTCCAAGGGTATGATGGGCTCGCCTTCTCTTGGTTCTCTGCTTTTCTCTCTAAAACAGTATGACACTGGTGCTGAAGGGCTGAATCATGATGAAAACTATAAGGAGCTGCACGAGACTCGCGGGCGAATTGTGATTGCCGGCTCCGGTGTCGGCGGTACTGGAGCTTCAGTGGTGCCGACGCTTGCACGCCGTTTGGCCAAGATCAGCGGCAATGCCGTGATGGCGGTGATGCTGCTCAACTGGTTCGAGTTCGAAGAGGACGGCGTTGATGACATTATCCAGAAAAAGGCGGCACGACGGAATCGGCGCATGCGGGAGAATGCTAACTCAGCGCTTGATTTTTATGGTCAGACTCTTTCCAGAGAAGTGGCTGCGGTACCTGTTGGCATGCCTGAAACCGCGCTAACGCGGCGTCGCTATACCGGCGACATGGGGCAACCCCTGCATGAATCGTATTTGCACGCTGTCGGTGCTCTTTGTGCCTTCCGCCAATTCCACGCAGATCAGCCCTACGGTCCTGGTCTTTACTTCAAGGGTGCAGTGGAAGCAGGTCGGCTGGACCCGCGCACTGCTATCCCTGGCGGAACGCTCCAGGATCTTGCCAACCGAGCTGCCACGCTTCACCTAACCTTGAAAGCAATTGCCAATGTGCTAGAAGCTAATCAGGACGGCCATCGGGTGAAGCCAGCAATCTACGAAGTAGTCAATGCTGCGGCCCAAACTAGCCTTGTAGCCGAGGAGTTGCAGACAATCCATGAGCACTACAAAGAGCAGTTGCAATGGATGAACGAGACCCTGCGGATATCGGGGAATGCTACCGGTGAGTTGGGGGTTGAAGAAGCAATGCGGCAGCGCTTGGTGCGGCGACCGCCAGAGCTTCGCGGCAGTCTCGATGCGGCTCATGTGGCTTCTCGGCTCTTCCACTGGACTGCAGATTGGGTGCAAAAGGTGGCGTCAGCCGAGAATCACTTGGTGATCAATTCGAGTGCCGCCAAAGCTGCTCATTGGCCAGATACGCGGTCGGCTGAGGCGGTTGGCATATCTGCCCAATCCAAAGGTGATCTCGATCGTCTCCGCGGCGCTGATCTTGATGTGATCCTCGATGCATATGTGCAACGACGTTTTCTCTCATGCAACAGTACTCCCGATCCGCTGGCGCCGGTCGAATTTTTCCACCACATGATTCGCCGTCAGGACAAGGTGGCTCGTCGACAATTGGAGCTCATGCTGCTGGGCCTCTTCATCGAGGAGTTGGAGTTGGTGCCAATAGAAGTAGCGGCTACAGTAAAAGATCTTTCTCTCGAGCGGATCATTGCAGACAGTCGACATGACCGCTTCCAAAGTCTGGGTGAATACCGATTGATTTCTCAGCGCCATGATGGTCGAACGATTGGTTTCTCTTCGCCGCTGACTTTGCTGTGCCCAGTGCCTGAGATGGATGAAGAGAGCGGAGACGAGATCTGGAACGAGCTCTGGCAGCGCTACACTGGACTCAATGATGGTCAGGATTGGAAGATAGCGGAGTCGCCTTCAGACTGGGGCGATTTCAGCCTTCAGGTGCGCCAATTGCGGGCCTGGATCGGACAGCTCAAGCAAGCTCGTTCCGGTCAGTCTCCACCCTGGACCCAGATCTTCGGCAGCCAGAGTCACGATCAGGTACTCCCTTATGGTCTTGGATCGACACTGATGGTTTTCTGGGGAGAAGGTCTCATAGGATCTGAGTCTCTGACTCCGATCCATCTCCCTACTCAGGATATGGTCTCCTGGAGACCGGGGCCAGATACGGAGTTCCTGAAAGAAGAAGATATTGACCTTCCCGGTCTAAAACAAGTCGCCGATGCAGATGATGTAGTCTTCGAAGAAGTCCCTCTGCTACTTCCCGGTGAGGTCAAGCCGGTCAGAGGTTTTTGGAGAGAGCACCTCGATCGGCTGCGTTCTGATGGCGAGATTTTCGCATACGGTATCAATGATGAAGGCAGTGTGATGCTGGGCATGATGGAAGAAGGACTCGTCAAGGCCGTAGTGCTTCAGAATTCGAAGCTGCTGAGTCGTGAAACGGTTTGTATAGATCAATGTGTCGTGCTTGAGCAAGATCCTATCGAGGCTGCGAACGTTTCCGCTGGGCCCAAGTATCCAGATCTGCCGATCCGAGGAGAGTTTCTCGATCTCGTGCAGACCAAAGACGGAGAAAATCTACTGTCCGTGCTCTCTACGGGAAAGAAAATCAGAGAGCTGAGCTGGCTTTCCTCAAGCCGACGGGATGGGCAGGGAGGCACGATTCTCGAATGGACAATCCAGGTCAAAGGTCGGCGCGAGCCGCTGATTGTGCGCATCGCTGCGGGTGCAAACTTTCACGGTCCGTCGCACTTGATGGTGTGGCCGCGCTTCCGAAGCCAGGATCCCAAGGTTTGGAAAACCTATTATGTTTTCGAGCATTTTGCGAGAAACGAGAAATTGACCGTTGACACGCTCTGGTCGAGTGGCCTGGATCGGTTCGAACGGCTGCGACGAGAGCGCAGGACCCAGCAGGACCGCGAAATATTGGCCTACCCTGTGAGCTATTCCATCGCGGATCGATGCCACAGCGGCGGGCCGCCACTCGCTCTCAGCGTTCGCCTCGAGAACAAGGACGAGCTTGGGCTTTTCCTGGTTCCTCTGGATCTCCTGCCGACGACGGAGATCGGGATCAAGATGGCTGTGGATTTCGGTACGTCTCACACCGTTGCGGCGGTCGAGGTCTCTGGCAAAGGTCGTGCGCAGATCGAATTCTGGCCTGAGCTGATGAAAAGGTCTGACAGCTCCCGAAGCCTCACTTGCCATATCAGCGAGCATGCGTCTTATATCAACGATCCCAATGGCCCTGCCCATCATGGAAAATGGCTGCCGACTTATTCAGGCCGCGATAATCACAAGTACTTGCTTTCAGAGCTGCTGACCTACGCCACGCTCGACGAAGTGCAGAGTGACTCGATCGAAGAATGGCTGCCAATGACCCACTTCACAGTACCAGCGTACGGTGTGGGTCGAGAAAATATCGCAGACTTTCTGCTGACCGACTTCAAGTGGGAGGCAGGAGCTAGTTTCTTTCATGGTCGGGAAGCGGTGTTGAGAGAAAGCTTCATTGCAATGGCTTTGGAGCTGGCGCTGGCGGAGGTCGTTACGCAGCACGCCAAGGCTGTGCCGAGCCGGCAGGTAGAGCTTACTTTCACCTATCCGCTGCGTCTGCATCCCACCGAAGTGGATAGTTTCCAGGAATCACTCCGTCGCATCATCAAGCGCACAGGACGATCTACGGGTATTCCCCTGGTGCTGCACCAAGGTGTCGGCATCTACGATGAGTCCAGGGCTGCTTCTGTCACGGCTCGCATTTTCGGTCAGGTTTCATTGGTGGCAGATCTGGGAGGTGGAACGCTCGATCTGCTGCTGGCTACTGAGCGATCGACTCGCGAAGTGCCAGTACCAGACGTGGTCGACAGCATCCATCTCGGCGGTAACATATTGCTTCAGCGTATTGCGAATAACCCGAGTGGACTGCTCCCTGCCGATGGAGGGTGGGATCTGAACAATCAAGGGGCGCTGTTCACTCAGCTGCAATCTTGGATGCGAACCCACGGGGCCGATAAGCTTTTCGGACTCCAGGCTGGAGGTCGCCGTGAATTGGAGAACTACGGTGTCAAAGGCTGGTCCGATGATTCTCAAAACCTAGAGTCGCGCATCTTGGTGAATCGATACTTCT